>JAQBVK010000336.1 GCA_027623585.1 Planctomycetota bacterium | reverse complement strand
TCTAGCCACCGGCTTCGGCGCGGCGGCCTTCACCGCGCTGTTCGGCGTGCGTGTGGCGCGCGGGTTCGCGCAGGAGCCTGCGGCCATGGCGGCGCGGCTCGGCGACGGCGGCGCGCCCTTCCCGCGGCGGATCGCCAAGCGCGTGATCTTCCTCTACATGGATGGAGGCGTCTCGCAGATCGACTCCTTCGATCCGAAGCCGCGCTTGGCGCTCGAAGACGGCAAGCCGATCGGCATGAAGATTCCCAAGACGCAGTTCGCCGACGTCGGCAGCGTGCTCAAGAGCCCGTGGGATTTCCAGCAGTACGGCGAGAGCGGAATGTGGATCAGCGATCTGTTTCCGCACATTGCGCGCCACGCCGACGAGCTTGCGGTGGTGCGCTCGATGACCTCGCACTTCTCCGAGCACACCAGCGCGAATTATTTCCTTCATACCGGCAACGGGCAGCAAGGACGCCCGAGCATGGGTTCGTGGATCTCCTACGGCCTCGGCAGCGAGAGCGCGGACCTGCCTGGCTTCATCGTGCTCAATGGCGGATTGATTCCTCCCGGCGGTCTCGACAACTTCGGGAGCGGTTTCTTGCCCGCGCAGTTCCAGGGTTCGGTATTCCAGCCTGGCACGCAACCGATTGCCAACCTGCAACGGCGGGAGAACGCGCGCGTGCAACGCGCGAAGTTGGATCTGGTGAAGCGCATCGACCGCGCGAGTTTGGAGCAGCAAGGAGGCAGCGACGAGGTCGAAGCCGCGATCGCCAACGCCGAGACCGCTTTCCGCATGCAAGTCTCGGTTCCGGACGCGGTGAATCTCGGCCAGGAGAGCGCGGACACCAAGCGCGCTTACGGCTTGGAGAGCGACTTTGAGCACACGCGCACCTTCGGCACGCAATGTTTACTGGCGCGCAGGCTGGTCGAGCGCGGCGTGCGTTTCGTGGAGTTGACGCCGCCGAATACCGGCAACGATCGTTGGGACCAGCACTCCAACCTGAAGAAGGGTCACGCCGACAACGCGCGCGCGGTGGATCAGCCGATCGGTGCGCTGCTCGCCGACCTCAAGCAGCGCGGCCTCCTCGACGACACGCTGGTGATTTTCGGCACCGAGTTCGGCCGCACGCCGATGGCGCAGGGCCGCGACGGCCGCGACCACAATCCTTTCGGCTTCAGCGTGTGGATGGCGGGAGCGGGGGTGAAAGGCGGCACCGTCCACGGCGCCACCGACGACTACGGCTACTACGCGGTCGAGGATCCTTACGAGATCTACGATCTGCACGCCACCATGCTGCACCTCATGGGCGTCAACCACCGCGAGCAAGTCTTCCGCTTCGACAGCCGCGACATGCGCCTCACCGACGTCCACGGCAAGGTCATCCGCGCCGTCGTAAATGCCTGATCCCGACGATTGACCTCGTAGACGCCGCCTTTGTTTCCCAGTGTAGAATCGAGGAGCGAGAATTCGGTCCCATTTTCTTTGGAGCTCCGCGCAGAACGCAAGCGGCTCACGGGACCGCTGGTGATCTTCGGCGCGGCGCTGATTGCCGTGCAGATCTTGGCGCTCACGCCCGGGATCACAGGAGGTGATTTCGTGCCGACCATTTCGGTCACCACCGCTTTTGTTCTGTCCACCGTTCTCATATTCAACTATGGGGCACAGGATTTCTTGATCACGATCTTTTTTATCTTGCCGCTTGCCCTGCTCTCCTTCCTCATTCCGCTGGGCATCGCGCTGACGCCTTACTTGCATCGCCCTCGCTTCGCGAGAAAACTCTTGGACTGGTTGATCCCGTTCGCCGCGCTGTGTTCCGCATTCATCTGGTGGCAGTTCTGGGGCAAGTACGTGGACACTTACGGACGCGGCATGGCCGCTGTGGCGCTGCTCATCAACCTGCTTTGCGCAAGCGGATGCAGCGTCCTTCTCATTCGATCGCGGCGAGAGCCCGACCGCTTGATGCCGCAGACCTTTCCCTTCCTGGTGGAGTTCTGGTTACTGACCGTGTGGATTCCGTTGTGGGGAGGGAGCGAGTGATGGTGACCGGCACCGCTCAACTCGGCGTGGAAGCCAGACTCCGGCCTGAAGATGGATGGCGGTTTGAACAATCTGGATGGTTGAGCCTGCACTGGGCGCTGATCCAGGACAGCTTTGGTGCGAACGGCCTCGATTTCGAAACCACCGTGATCAAACTGGCGGTACTCGGGATCGGCTTGTCTCTGATGACCTCGCTCTGCGCTGCGCTTCCTGTTCGGTCTCCAACTCTGGCTGCAAACCCTCTTCATCACCGCCTGATTCAAATTGCATTACTTTTAGATTTTCTGGATCGCGCAATCCGCCGAAGCCCTCTCCGTGCTATCCTTCCCGCGATGACGACGACACATCGCTGGTGGTGGCCGACGGGGCTTGGGCAGAGCCTGGGTGCCGGTCGCCTCCATTGAGCGCGCCGCACTCATCGCCCCCGGGCCCCGGAACGCGAGTTCCGGGGCCCGCTTTGCTTTAGGGTCGAAAATGCCGATGAATCCTTCCCGCGTGGCATCCCGCAACTTCCTCACCGTCTCCTCCGCGGAGCAGGCGGAGCGTCACCGTCTCGCCTGGGTCGAGCTGCCGGCCGATCT
>JAQBVK010000014.1 GCA_027623585.1 Planctomycetota bacterium | reverse complement strand
CGCTGAGACCGGCCGCGAGGACCGCGTCCGGGACGGAATGACTTGTTCAGCGTTGCCCTAGAGCGGCGCGCGTTCCATGGTGCGAAACTGGCGGCCGCGCCGCTCCTCATCCCAGGTGTAGAGCGCGATCTCTGCGAGCTCGATCTCGATGCCGCGCAGAGGTAGGTGCATCGCCCAGGCCAAGGCTGCCGAGTGCTGGGATTGCGTCGCGTCGCGCCGCGGGCGCGCCAAGGTCACGTGAGCCTTGATCGCACGGCGCTCGGGCGGCGCAGACGCTGCCGACAGCATGGGATCTCGGCAGGCAGTCATGCCGGCCTCCACCGCCTCACGCCCGCGTTCGAGCAGCGCTGAAAGCGCGCTGAAGCGTTCGGGCGGGCCCATGCCGATCACTTCGCCGAACTCCGCGCGCACCGGGCCGCCGCTCCAAAGTCCGCGCAGTTCCCACGCGCGTCGCGCAGCGGTTTCGCCGACTCGGCCAACGAAAGAAACCGTCAGGTGAAGGTCTTCGGGATGGAACAACCGCACGTGAGGCGGCGGATGGGCGGCGACGCAGGCCTCGAACCACTCCGCTGCGGGCACTGGCAGCGCAATGAACCAATTCGCCTCCATGGCATCACTCGCCCGAACGGGAGAGCGCAGCGAACGTGGCGAAGACGCAGCCGGCGAGGAGTACGAGCATGCCCCACGATAGATCGGAGAATTGCCAAACTACGTCGGTCGCAATCTCCTTCGCGGCGGTTCCGACCTTACGCGCGGCTTCCATGAGCACGTTGCCCTCCTCCGAGGGAAACAGGAGATCGCGCAAGACCGGCCAAGCAAGTGCCCCCCACATGGCCACGGCGCAGGCGATCATGCCGATGCGTTCCTTTCGGATGGCGCAAAGAATCTGGACCGCGGCGGCTAGCAGCAGGATCAACGCTTGCGTGCGCGCAACGTCCCAGTAGCGCACCTCGCCGTAAACGGCCACGTGAATCGCCGGCAGGAATGTTCCCGCGCCGGCAGCCGCTGCGCCCAACCCGGCAAAGACGAGCGTTCTGTTCATTCAGCGTGGAGGATAGCGCGCGGGTAGCCTGGAATCATGTCCACCGTTCTCGTATTCGCCCGGTCGCAAATGGGCGACGGCGACCCCGGGCTGGGTCGCAAGGTCCTCGCCACCTTTCTCCGCAAGAGCATCGCTTTCCATGGTCTCAACGCCCTGCTCTTCTACAACGACGGCGTGAAATTGGTGGCGCCCGACTCGCCCGTGCTGGCCGAACTCAAGCTGTTGGAAGACCGCGGGGTGGACTTGATTCCATGTGGCACCTGCCTGGAGTTCTACGGAATCACGCCCGTCGTCGGCAAGGTCGGCAGCATGGACCAGGTCGTGCTGGAGATGGACAAGGCCGACAAGGTGATTTCGATCTGAAGCGTGCTTCAGGGAACTGGGCGCCAACGCAGGTCAGCGATCTCAACGGCACCGCCACGCGCAGCAAGAAGGTGGGGCCGCGCGAGTAGAGCAGCGCCGCGAGGCGGCTCCGCAGAAGGAAGCTGCATCTCGTTCAGCGTGACCTGCACGCCGTCGCCGCCCAATCGCACGCGCAGCTCACACCACACGCCTTCAGGGATCAGATCCGCTCCGATCTCGAAGAGGCCGAGGAGGCTGCCGGTCTTCGGCTCTGCGCCGCCGCCGCCGGCGAGCGCAATCCGCACCGCGGGCGACAACTCCACCGCGCCGCCCTTGCCAGTCCAACGCGCGCGAAAAGCCAGCTCGTGCGGGGCTGAGCCGAGGTAGTTCGGCAGTGAAAGCTCTGCGCCGTCTTTCGCGCTGAGAGCCTCCTCACGAATCGTGGTCCACTCGAGGCCTTGCGCGTCCTCTTCCAGCAAGCGCACGCGCACGTCACCGATCGCGACGCGGCCCGCGTGGCCCTGGAATCGCAGAGCGCCGCGCGGAGCTTCGCCGCTGAGTCCGCCGGGAGTAATCTCTTCAGCCTCGCAAGCGGGCACGGTGATCAAGCCGTCGAGCGCGACGTCTTCGAAGCGGGCATGCGCAGTTTTGGCTCCGGTTCTCGGATCGAAACGCGGCGCATAAAACCGGCCGGTCGCCACGTGCCACTGTCCCGGGCCTCGATAGGCATCTTGGCGTGGATTCTTGCCGTTGATCACGCCGCCGCATTGCCAGGGATCGTCCACCAACTGCAATTCGTAGCGCTCCATGAAGTAGAGCCCACTGTCGCCCCCTTGCGGAAGCATGAATGAAAAACGGAACTCAAGGTCGCCGAATTGGTTCTCGCTGATCAGATCCGGCGCGCGGCCGTCGCCGTTGACCAGCGCGCCCTGGCCGGGCCGCACGGAGAAGCGGCGTGGGTCGGCGGGATCCACGTCGGCGTCGACGAGCTGCCAGCCTTCGCCACCGTTCCAGAGGTCGAAGGGGTCGGCCCAAGTCAGATGCAGCCAGCCTTCGTCGGTGACGGCGCGCGCTTCGGGCGGCGTCACCCGCTTGGCGACCTGCGCGCTCGTGCGCTCGCGGCCGGGCAATTGATTGAGCGTGGCGTGAAATTCGGGGTGAAGCAGCGGCGCGCCGGTCGCACTGCGCACGCCGTCGAGCAGCACTTCGGCGCACATCGCCGGCTCGAGACCCACGATGCGCAGCCGCGCGCCGAGTCCGTCCGCGTCCGGTGTCCACGAAGCCACCGCGCGCGGCACGAGGTTCTGTTGCGGCGAGCCGTAGTCCCACCAATCGAAGTAGTCGTACTGAGTGACGCGCGCGGCGGCGGCCGTGAGGCTGGCAGGATCCACGGCCTCGGTGAAGCGCAGCGCGAAGCCGTCTTCGGTGGCGCGTGCGGTGAGCACTTCGAAAGGCGTCACGCCGGTGAAGCGCACGCGGGCGAGGCCGTGGCCGGGAGACAATCCGCCCCATCCGCGATTGGTGAAGCCGCAGAACACCGACCCGTCGGCAGCTTGCGCGACGCGACAGATGGATCCGACGTTTTGGCGCAAAGGCCACACCACGCCTTGCCATTGCCCCTGCACCTCCTCGAGGTCGGCACGCAACAGCATGCCGTTGGTGAGCTCACCGACGATCATCTGTCCGGAGAAGGGTCCGAAGGCTCCGCCGCTCTGATCTAGGAATAGGTTGGCCGCGCTGCGCGACCACTTGTAGGGAATCCAGACCGCCGCCGGCTTGCGTTCGCGCGGCGCAGGTTCGGTACTGCTCGGGATTCGTTCCCCATTTCCGTACTCCTCGGTCCAACGCAAAGAGGCGGGGTGGCCGAACCAGTCGCCGCGTTCGACGTGGAAGATCGGACTGGTGGGCATCCAGTCGCCTTGGTTGTCGGTGTAGAAGAGGTTGCCGTCGGGGCCGAAGCCGAGGCCACAGGGTGAGCGTGCCCCGTTCGCCCATGGCGTGATGACGCCGTCGGGCGTGACGCGCAGGATCCAACCGCGCAGCGGCGCCTTCGACATGCCGTGCCACCATTCCGGGCTCCAGAAGCCGAGGTTGAGCGACATCCAAAGATTGCCATCGGCGTCGTCGGGCAAACCGAAGGCAAACTCGTGATAGTTGCCGGACATGCCCCAGTCCTGCGTGAGAGTGCGGATCTCGTCGCAAGCGCCGTCGCCGTCATGGTCGAGCAACTCCGAGAGCTCGCCGCGCTGGAGGACGAGCAACCGCCCTTGGTGCCAGTTGAGGCCCAATCCCTCATAGAGACCTTCGGCGAAGAGCGTCCACTCCGCCGTCGCCGGATCACCGAGAGGATCGGAAACGCGCCAGACTTGACCACGCCGAGTCGAAACCCACAAATCGCCCTCGGGTCCGAAGTCCATACCGCCGACTTCGATCACCTCCCCCGCCGGCAGCGGGTAGTGCTCGACGGTCCAGCAATCGGACTCCTGTTGCAGGGCTGTGAGAAGGAGTCCAATCATCGTCCGACCTCCTCGCGCAGTGCCTCGAAAGATGCGTCCGTGGCATCGGGGAGAACGAGATACTCCACGACAATCCGGCAGCGCTCACCTGCCGCCGCTGGCTCGTCGAGAGGGTAATAACCTTCCTGGCTGTGAATCGTCACGATATTGGTGCGTTCGTCGTCGCCGCGCACCATCACCCCACCCTCAACAACGTACATGCTTCCTTTCACCGAATAGCGCAGAACGGGCCACTGTGCATTCTCCAATGCAGTCAACTGGAACTCGCGCGCGACGCCGCTCGCTGACCGATAGCTTGCTGCGCGCACGGATTCCTCGACATCGCACCAGGGCTTGCCTTGTCGATCTTCGATTCGATAACGCAGTACAGCGTACGCGGCGTCGGTACGGGTTCCGAGCAGGCTGACCATGGCTTCTCCCTCATGCAATTCCCATTCAGATCGAGGAGCGCCGCTAGCGTCCACAAGAAAGATCACACGGCCGAGCGGTTCGAGTGGCGAGCCGCCGCGTTCGCCCCAGTCTTTGCGGTCCACGAAGGGGCCTTGGCGCACGGCGAGCAGGCGCAGGTCGTCGGCGGCGTACTGATAGGAGAGGCCGTCGGGGTTGCCGACTAGCAGTCCGCGCGAGTACTCAGGACCGCCATCGACCAGCGGCGCGAATTGTCCGCGCACGACCACCGGGTGATCCCCCACCGCAAGGACGCTCGCGAAGCCCGGGCCGGGCACCTGCTCGGGGCCGAGGCTGATCACGTGACGCGCCACCGCACGCCGTTCGTCCTCCGCGAGCAGTTGCGCGAAACCGGGCATCGGGGTGCCGCCGATGCCGCTGCTGACGGTGCGAAAGATCGCTTCCTCGGTGTTGCCGAAAGAAAAGCCTCCCTGTTTGAAGGAGCGTGCCGGACGATCGAGCACCAAGGTGCCGTCGCCGTCGCCGCTGGTGCCGTGGCACACGGCGCAGTGGTGCGCGTAGAGCGCCGCGGCGTTCGCAGGTTGCGCAGGCGCACTCGTTTCGGCTTGCGCCGGTGACGGCTCGCGCTCTGAGCAACTCAAGGAGAGCGTCAGTAGAAAACTGGTGGCAACGGCCGTCCCTCTCATGGCGCCGGACACTCTACTACGCGGCATCTTGCGCAGTTCTGCTTCGAGTGCTCGAAGGTCCAGCGGTCGAGTCACGATTGGACGACGATGCTCAAGCATCGTCTTCTGCGCAGTGCAGAGGTCAGCCGCCGTGGACACGGACCAGCCATTCACTGCCACGAATACCCAAAATCCGCCGATCGCGTACATCGCGATTCGAGATATCCACTCTCCTTCTGAAGGCTTCCCGTGATTCGGTTTGTGCAGGATGCCTCCCGAAATCAGTAGCAAGGAGGCGAGCACTGAAGCCTGAAGTGCTCGGGCAGCGCTGCTCTAGTGCTCGTGCGCGCCGGCCTCCGCGCGCACCGCATCTCCCACGCGGATCAGGCCTCCGCGCAGTACGCGCGCGGTGAGCCCGCCTCGCTCCGCCATCGCCGCGAATCCGCCGGGGCCGAGGTTCTCCTCCATCCTGGAACAGGGCGTGCATTCGCCGCTGACCTCCAAGAGCGCTTCGCCGATCCGCAGCGCGCTCGTGAAGCAAGATCGCAGGTCGAGACCCTCGACGACGAGGTTGCGGCGGCAGAGGCCCGGCGTGATGGCGCGTCCGAGTTCTCGCTCCAATTCTCCGAGGTGCTCGGCCTCGATGAGCGTCACTTGCCGACTCGATCCCGGACGCCGCCGCGCGTGATGATCACCCGCGAGTCCCAGCTCCGCGATGGCTTCAACCTCGGAGACGGCGATCGGATCAGCGCACGGCTCCGGCGCGATCCCGATCCAGGTGATCCGCCCGGTAAGCCTTTCCGCATGGCTCACTTTGCGCCGCACTCCCGCGCGAGCGTCTCGAGCCAACGCTCAGTGGAGATGAACTGCCACGACCAACTCACCCACTCCTCGGGCAATCCCGCGGCGACGACCTCGGCATTGCTCATGCCACCGTCCACGCGCTCCCTCACGATCGCCAAGGTCTTGTCGATCATGGTGATGGTTTTCTGCATGTCCTTCGCCGTGGCGAGTGGTCCGTGTCCCGGAATGATCTTCCAAGTAGGCGGCATCTCGCTGAGCGCTTGGCGCAGTACTTCAAGCGCGCCCGCCACGCTGCCGCCGCTGTCGAGATCCACGAACGGAAACATTCCATTGAAGAAGGTGTCGCCCATGTGCACGACGCCCGCGTCATGGAAGATCACGATGGTGTCGCCGTCGGTGTGCGCCGGACCGACGTGCATCATCTCGACGCGCTGGCCGTTGAGATGCATCATCACGCCGCTCTCCCAGGTCAGCATCGGCAACGCGGCCGGGTCTGCCGCCGGGCGATTGCCCTGCGCCGTCGCCATGCGTTCCCGCACCTTCGCGTGCGCCATGCGCGTGGCGCCGGCGCCGAGCCGCACGTTTCCGCCGACGTGGTCACCGTGATAGTGCGTGTTGACCAGCCACTTCACCTCGCCGTCCTTCTGCAGGCCGGCGATCGCAGCCAGGATTCCGGGCACCATGCGATCGAATTGGGAATCCACCACCAGCACGCCTTCCGGTCCTTGCAGCACGCCGACGTTGCCGCCTTGGCCGATCAGCATCGAAACGCCCTTGCCCGCCGCGACCACCTCAACCGCGGGATCTTGATCGGCGACGAACGTGGCGGAGATGCCAGCGACTCCGGCGAGGAATGCGCATCCAGCGAGCATGACAGCGTGCTTCATGCCCAAATCCTAGCAAGCGCCGCCGTCCCTACGGGAAGGTCGCCGTCACCTGCGCCATCACTTCCGGTTCGGCCATGCCGGTCGCGTACCAAGCGCGCGCCAACTTCAGGCCGGTATCAGCAAGAGTGGACACGGTCCCGTCGTTGCCGAGCACCAGCGACATCACGTACTCCCAAGAGGTGCTCTGGTAGAGCAGAGTGAAGGTTGCCTTGCGCGCACCGACCGGGGGCGACAACTGCACCTCGTCCCAATGTTGATACTCGCCGCCCGGACCCGGATTTCCGTACAGCGTCTCGGGCATGGGCAGACAGTTGCGCGTGCGCGCGTCGTCGTAGCGCAGACCCCACGGCGGGATCCGGTTGTCGAAGAGCACCGTGTCGTTGAGCGCGAAGTGGAAGGAGGCGTGCGCGGAGCCCGGCGCCATCGCGGCAAGTTGGCCGAGCGTGAAGGTTGGTTGGCCGGTGATGCGGTCGTACTCCAGCGTGGTGGCCGGATCATTCCCGAGCGTCAGCAATTTTGCGGCCCACTCTTGGGAAATGCCCGGAGTCGTGTGCCAGATGTGCAGATTGGGGTCCTGCAAGTCGAGAATGCTACGTACCAATAGAGAACGACCGCCGACGTTGACCGGCAGATCGCCGTAGGCGCCATCTTCGCGCAGCAACTGGTTCTGCAGGTTGTACCAACGCACGTTCATCCACATGCGCCGGCCTTCGGGATAACCCGTGAAGAGTTTGTGACCGCTGCGATTGACCACCTGCACCACGCCTGCCTGCTTATCCACCTTCAGGGCTGCGGCGCCTGCGAGCATCGCGCGCGCGCGCAGTTTCGCGGCATCCATCGAGGCGCGCTCCCATTGGTTCAAGCCGCCACCCATCTGGAGCAGCCCGCGATCATCCAACCACTTGATCGCATCCATGGCCCAGGTGTTACCGCCGGTCAGATCGTGCACCGGCATGTCGCCGCGCACCGGTGAACCCAGCATGTTGCAACCCGCCGCAACCGCGGGCGTCATGTGACAGCTTTGGCAGGAATAGAGGCGCTCGGTGCCATCGGCGTAGTCACCGCCTTGCCCGGCGAGCAGCGCGGCGTTGTAGACCGTCTCGAGCACGCCGCCGCGCAACTCGATCGGCAAAGATTGATAATCACTCACGCGCGTGGCGGACAACGTGCTCGCCATGTGCTCGGAGAAGGTCCGTTCGACCACGCCGTAGGAATACGGCGGATTGTTGAAGGCGGCCTTCGTGGTCAGCGGCGTGCCGGGCGTTCCGCTGAAGGATCCGGGCGGCAGCGGATCGATCGAGCCGTTGTTCGGCGCGAGATCGCCGACCACTGGGTTCGACACGTCGTGGCAAGTTCCGCAGAGTTCGGAACTGCGATGGAAATTACTCTTCTTCCACGGGTGCGGCGCGGTCGGGTTGCCGTAGGGGCCGTAGCGCGTGTCGCCGTCGGCCAACACCATCATTCCGCTGCCGTACCAGCCTTCCGGATTGGGGCCGCCGGAGTTCGCGATGAAGGGCGGGTTCTGCACGCCGTCCCACTCGCTCTGGTCCGGATTGGTCATGCGGTGGCAGACCATGCACTCGACGCCTTCGGCATCGAGCGGGAGGAAGGCAGATCCATCCGTCGGGGTGGAGCGTCCGTCCAACCATCCGCTCGGCACGTGGCAACGCAAACAGAGATCGCCGACTCCGTCAAAATCTTGCTCCGCGACCGCAAGCGCCGCCCAAAACAAGGGATCGCGGCTCGCGTGCGCCATCATCGAGCCTTGCCAAGTGCGATAGGGCTCGATCGCAGCGTCGTAGTAGCCGTGGCATCCGGTGCACGAGTCCACGTGTTGGATCGCCACCACCTCGTTCGGCTGGGTGCCGGGCAACTGCACCTCGTTCGGCACGACCAACGCGAAGGTGGCCGCCGCGGAGGCGAGACACACGCCGATCGCAAGGACGCGGGGTGAGAGCATCCCCTCCATTATCGGGCAAGAAACCGCTCCGCGTCAGTGAATTTCTGAGCTCAGCGGCCTCTCTTCGGCCGGGAGTCCTTGAGCGCAACGATGCGGTGGAATACCGGACCACCTGAGCGCGAATCGACCGGATCGACGAAGAAGTAGCCGAGGCGCTCGAATTGGAAGCGCGCCTCCGGCGCCGCGGCGGAGAGGTCGGCCTCGACCCTCGCGAGAGTTTCCGTCCAGGAGTCAGGAGCGAGGTTGTTGAGGAAATCCCCCCCCTCCTCCGGATCCGCGCTGCGGAACAGCGGCCCGAATAGGCGCACGCTCGCTTCCGCGGCGCCGCCGGGCACCCAATGCAGGAAGCCTTTGACTTTGCGTCCCCCGCCGCCACGCGATTCCGGATCATGCGTGCAGCGCAACTCGATGGCTTCACCGGCAGCGTCGCGCACGACCTCTTGACAGGTCACGTTGTAAGCCTGGCGTAGCCGAACTTCGCGACCGGGCCCGAGCCGGAAAAAATCTGCCGGCGGGTCGTCCAGATAGTCATCGCGCTCGATCCAAGCGGTGCCGTCGAAGGGCAATTGCCGCACGCCGAGTTCGGGGCGCTGCCCATGGTTGGGCACCTCGAGCTGCTCGACTTTGCCCTGCGGCCAATCGGTGAGCGTGAGCTTCAGCGGCCGCAACACCGCCATGCGCCGCGGCGCTTCGTGCTCGAGTTCCTTGCGCAGATGATGCTCCAACAGGCCAAGATCCACGACGCCTTCGCTCTTCGTGATTCCCACTTCCATGCAGAAGGCGCGCAGCGCCGACGCCGTGTAGCCGCGCCGCCGGATTCCGCGCAGCGTCGGCATGCGCGGGTCGTCCCAACCCTTCACGTGGCCTTCCTGCACCAGGCGTAGCAGCTTGCGCTTGCTGACCACGGTGTGCGTGAGGTTGAGCCGGCTGAACTCGATTTGCCTGGGGTGATGCGGAACGGGCAGATTCTCGACGAACCATTCGTAGAGCGGCCGATGGTTCTCGAACTCCATCGTGCACAAGGAGTGCGTGATGCCTTCGATGGCGTCGGACTGCCCATGCGCGTAGTCGTACATCGGGTAGATGCACCACGCGTTGCCGGTGCGCGGATGCTCCGCGTGCAGGATCCGGTAGAGCACTGGGTCGCGGAGATTGAGGTTCGGCGACGCCATGTCGATGCGCGCGCGCAGCACCATCTGGCCGTCGGTGAAGTCGCCGGCGCGCATCCGCCGGAACTGCGCGAGGCTCTCCTCGGCGGGGCGATCGCGCCAGGGGCTCAGCGTGCCGGGGACGAAGGTGCTGCCGCGCGTGTCGCGGATTTGTTCGGCAGTCTGCTCGTCGACGTAGGCCTTGCCCGTAGAGATCAGATGCTCGCCCCACTGATAGAGCTGCTCGAAGTAATCCGAGGCGTAGTGGAGATGCTCGCCCCAATCGAAACCGAGCCAACGCACGTCGTCCTGGATCGCGTCGATGTACTCCTGCTCTTCCTTGGTGGGGTTGGTGTCGTCGAAGCGCAGGTGGCAGCGTCCGCCGAACTCCTGCGGCAGGCCGAAGTCGAGGCAGATCGCCTTGGCGTGGCCAATGTGGAGGTAGCCGTTGGGCTCCGGCGGGAAGCGCGTGACGACCTCGGCATGCTTGCCACTCTCCAGGTCGTCGGCGACGATTTGGCGGATGAAGTCGAGAGGTCGAGCGGTATCGGGAGCGCTCATGCGGGGTGCGATTCTACGCCCAGCCGCCAGGGGCTATGCTGAACTCTTCATGCGTCGCCTGCTTCCACTTCCGCTCCTCGTCGCGCTGATCGCCGCGCCGGCCTGCTACATCGGCGAGACCACGGTGCACCACCCGTTCTCGGCGGAGAAGATCGCCGGCTTCACGCCCGGCACGACCACCGCGCAGGAAGTCGCCAACCAACTCGGAGCGCCCGCGAAAGTCGTGGAGTTGGGCGACGGGAGCGCCTGGCTGTACGAGCACATCGTGAACAAAGACGCCGCGTTGTGGCTGCTGCTGATCGCGCTGCGCGGCAGCGACACGCAGACCGACCGCATCTGGGTGTTCTTCGACGCGCGCGGCGTCCTGACCCAAGCCGCCGCGACCTTCGAGGCCGACCGCGCCGAGTACGGCTTCCCGCCCTTCTCTTGATCGTTCCCACGCGCTTCGCTGCCGGCGCGTGCGCACTGGCACTCGCGACGCTTGCGTCGTGCAGCGGCTTGCGGTTCCAGCACATCCGCATCGGCGTCGAGCCGGACCTTCGCGCCGCGCGCGGCCTCGAGCCGGGGAGCGCCACGCTCGAAGAGTGCCTCGCGACTCTCGGCGCGCCGCTCGACGTGGAGGAAGATGAAAACGGCGCAGGTCACGTCTTACTGTGGCAGTGGGAGCACGTACACGGGTGGGGACTCTTCGTCTCCCTGCCGCTCTCCGAATGGATCTCGGCCTCGCTCAACTACGACAAGATCGCGCGCGACCCGGACCGGTTGCGACTGGTGTTCGACGGCGACTGGATACTCCGCGAACGCGTCGAGGATTGAGCGGATCGTGACTGTGGGGCACGACCGCGCGGTCGCCATCCCCCGTGAACACCCCCCTCTTGCTGACCTGCGGCCTCCTGCTCGGAGCCACCACCCCCGCCTTCTCTCAGAGCATCGTGCGCTCGTGGGACGTCGCTCCCGTCGGCGCGGCCTTCGTCGGCGGCGTCGAATACGACTGCAACGGCGACGTCTGCTGGGTCGTGGACTCGACCAACGATCTGCTGTCCGCGTACACCGGCAACGGCGTGCTGATCAACTCCTGGACGCTGTTCGCTCCTCCGGGATCTTCGGTGAGCACTGCGACTCCGGTCGGCGTGACCTGGGACCAGAACACCGGCATGGTGTGGATCGGCGACGAGGCCGAGTACTGCTACGAGTTCGACCCCGTGGCCGGAGCTCCGACCGGCTTGTCGTGGACCACGGTCGCCGCGATCACCGACCTCTCGGGCCTGTCGATCGATCCCGCCACCGGCAACATCATCGTGGTGAACGATTCTGGCATGGTGGTGGCGGTGTTCACGCAGGCCGGCGCGGTGGTGAACGCCTTCAGCGTCTCCACCTCGGGCACCACCGATCCGGACGGCATCGTCTACAACCACGACACCGGGCACTACTTCCTCGGCGACGACTCGCAGAACGCCGTGTACGAAGTGGACGGCACTGGAGTGCTGGTGAACTCCTGGCCCTTGGGCGGGCTCAACATCAGCCCCGAAGGGTTGGGGATCGACTCAGTGAATGGCCTGCTCTACATCGGCGACGGCTTCGTCACGCGCAAGGTCTACGTGGTGGACGGCATCGTTCCGGCCGGCGGCACCTGCCCCGGCAGCACTCCGGTGCCGACCTTGGCCAAAACCGGCGCCTGCCCGGGCTTGGTGACCCTCACGGGCACCAATCTGACCCCCAACCGTCAGATGGCGCTGCTGCACGGTCCTGCGGGGAGCTTCACCAAGCCGAGCGGAACTTGCGCCGGCATCGTGCTGGCGATCCGCCCGCCGACCCTCGCGGCCATGCTGCCGACCAACGGTAGCGGTGTGGCGAGCATCTCCTTCAATGCGCCTTCCGCCTACTGCGGCCGCACAGTGCAAGGCGTGGACGTGGCCACCTGCACACCGACCAACGCGCTGGTGCTCTGAGCGGCGCGAGCGAAGGCGACGGGCCGGGGAGCGATCCCCGGCCCGTTATTCTTTCCCTACGGGGCCGGAGAACACCACCACGCTGCCGTCGCTGGAGCAGGAGACCAGACGCGTACCGTCCGCCGACCACAGCGGCCGCCAAGCGGAGTCTCGATGCGGATGCACCTGCAGCAGAACGCCGCCGTGCATCCACGTAGATCTTGCCCTTGAGCGGCTTGCCCGTGAAGTCCATCTCGCGCGCGTGCGGGCGCTTCAGCGCCGACTCGTAGGCCATCGCCTCAGGAAGCGGTGGCGGCGTTCTTGCCGAGCAGGCCGAGTTCCTCCGCGTACGGCCGCAGCGCGCCGATCAGGAAGGCCACGTGCTCGTCTATTTCCACGCCGAGGAGGCGCGCGCCCTCGCTGACTTCGAAGCGATCCACGCCGGCGGCGAAGGCCTTGTCCTTCAACTTCTTGCGCACCGATTTCGGCTCGAGCGTGGTGATGCCCTCCGGCCTCAAGTAGGAACACGCCATGATGAAGCCGGTCAGCTCATCGCAGGCCAACAGCGCCTTGTCGAGCGCCGTCCGGTATTCCCTTCCCCATTGCGTGTAGTGCGCCGAGATCGCGTAGGCCATCTCCGGTTCGCCGCGCTCCTCCAGCCACTGCACGATCCGCGCCGGATGCTCCTCCGGCCACTTCTCGTAGTCCGCGTCGTGCAGCATCCCAGCCATGCCCCAGAGCTCCACCGCCTCCGGTCCCGGCCCATACCGCTCCGCCGCCGCCCGCATCGCGATCTCCACCGCCCGCGCATGCCGCCGCAAACTCTCCGTCTCCGTCCAAGCACACAACAGCGCCCAAGCCTCGTCCCGGTTCATCGAACGAATATACGGTGTCGCACACCACGGGTGGATTCCACCCGCAGGGGTGCCGCACACTACTGCGGTAAATTCCGACCCGTGGTGTGCGACACCGTATGGGGCAGCGTTAGCACGAAGCGCGCGCCGGGGCCTGGCTTCACTTCCGCCGTGAGGTCGCCGCCGTTGAACGACCAGTCGGCGCTCGGCATCTCGCGCCGCGGAGCCAGACGGCCGTCGCGCAGCGTCAAACGGTTCAAGGGATCCGCCTCATCCACGACGGAATAAGGAATGTGCCCACGGTGCCCCAACCCGAGCGTCTCCGCCAAGGCGTCCACCGTCCAATCACAGCGCACCAGACCCGTGATCGGCGAACCGTCCGCATTCCTCGCCGTTGGCGCGTCCAATCGCAAACCGGCGCCCACCGGCACGTCGGCTTGCCAGCCAACCCACACCACCGTCACCCCGCGCGATGCCAAGAAATCCTCACCGAAATAATTCACCGAAGCCCGGCCGCCGCGGTTGCTCACCTCCAACAGCACCGTCCCCGAGCGTGAGGCCGCGTCCACCGGCTGCAATACGTAAAGATCAGCGCGGCAGCGCACGCGCCCATCCGCGTCACGCGGCGCCAGCGCCAAATCCACAATCGCAGCGTTCTCCGCGGCTTCTGGATCGAAGGCGAAGTGCAAAATTCCTTCGATGCGCTCGTAGGCGGAGCCTTCTCGTAAAGGCTCTCGTGTCGAAATCTCCACGCGCTCCACCGTCTGCGGAACGAGAAGCAGGGCGAGCAGCGCAGCGAGCAGCGTCATCGGCCTCATCCTAGGCGTTAGCATGAGTCGCGGGGCGTAGCGAATTCCTGATCGCGGCCGGCGGGCTCGGCGTCTTCCTGATCGGCATGAAGACCATGACCGAGGGCTTGCGCGCGTTGGCCGGCGCCTGGCTGTCGCGCGCCCTGGTCCTCGGAACGCGCAGCCCGGCGCGTGGCGCCCTGCTCGGCGCCGGCATCACGGCGCTGGTCCAATCCTCCAGCGCCACCACCGTCGCCGCGATCGGATTCGTCGGCGCCGGCGTGCTTTCCTTCCCACAAGCGCTCGGCATCGTCTTCGGCGCCAACCTCGGCACCACATTCACGGGTTGGATCGTTGCCACGCTCGGCTTTAAGGTGGACCTCGGCACCGCCGCGCATGCGATCGCGCTCGTCGGCGCACTCCTGCTCCTCTTCGGCGCAGGCCGCACCGCCGCGATCGGACGCACCCTCGCCGGCTTCGCGCTTCTCTTCCTCGGACTCGACGCCCTCAAGGACGCCTTGTCCGGGATGCAGGATCTGATCGCGCCCGAGCGGATGCCGCCCGATACCTGGGGCGGCCGCGCACTGCTGGCCCTGATCGGCTGCGGCGTGACCATGATCACGCAGTCCTCGAGCGCCGGTGTCGCCACCGCGCTTGCAGCGCTCTACGCGGGCTCGCTCACGCTGACTCAAGCCGCGGCGCTCGTGATCGGGATGGACGTCGGCACTTCCTTTACCGCAGTGCTCGCATTGCTCGGCGGCTCGCTTGCGATGCGTCGCACCGGGCTCTCGAACTTCCTGTTCAACCTGCTGAGCGCGCTGCCCGGCTACGCCTTCCTGCCGCTGTTCATCGTGGGGGTTGGCAAGCTGCCTGGAGTGCAGCAACCGGAACTCGCGCTGGTCAGCTTCCACTCGCTCTACAACCTGTTCGGCGTACTGGTTGCCGTGCCGCTCGCGCGTCCCTTCGCGCGCATGATCGAGTTTTTGGTGCGGGAGCGCGCCCGTCCCAGCGGCCGCCTGGACGCGAGCGTCGCCCGCGATCCCGGCGTGGCGATTCCGTCTTGCGCGGCAGCTCTGCAGCGGCTGCTGCGCCGCACCGCGCGCGAAGCCGCTCTGCTGCTTCTCCATCCACCGGAGTCCGAAGAACGCGCGCGCGCCAGAACAGCTCTCCTGCGCCGGGACTTGGAACTCTTGCGCGCCGATCTCGGCACGGTGTCCACCAGCAGCGACAACGCCGACCTCCACCGTCGGCATCTCGCGCTCCTGCATGCCACGGATCACCTCGACCGCTTCCTCGACCGGCTCGAAGAGCTGCCCACGGCATCTGCCCTCCTGGACGAGGACGCGCGCGCTTGGGCGCGCTCCCTTGCAGTCGTCGCCCGGGACACCGAACGCGGCGAACCGGAAGAACGGCTGCCGGAGGCGCGCAAGATCCACGAGAAGTTCGTCAAGACGACTCACTCCACTCGCAACAACACCATGCGGCGATCCGCCGAGGGTCTCGTGCCTCCGGCCGCCGCGCTCGGTGCGCTCGACGAGTTGCGCCGCATCGAACACCTCTCGCTGCATCTCTGGCGCGCGCTCCTCTATCTCGTGGCGGCGAACACCGTGGAGCCGTCCGACTAATACGGTGTGCGACTCCGTATCAGCGCCGGCGCGGAGTCGGATAGACCGCGCGACTGCGGTTCCCGGACTCGTCGATCGCCTCGACGGCGAACAGCCAGTCGTCCTTCGACAACGCAGTCAGCGTGACCTCGCTCACGCGGCCGAGCACGCGGCGCTCGGTCCAGACCGGCTCGTGGGTGCGGCGGATCAACACGGCATAGCCGGCGACGCCGTCGCCCTCGACCGGCGGCGCCCACTGCAGGCGCGTGTTGGGAGTCAACTCTCGAGTGTCCACTTGCACCGCGCGCGGCGAGGCCGGCGCCAACGCCAACTCGCCGCACGCAGCTCCGACTGCCGCCGCCACGCGCGCGACGTAGGCAAAATCCACGTATTCCGGCAAATCGCCGTACTGTTGCCCATCCACAACCGCCACGTCTTGGTGCTGGTGCGCATAGTGCTCGTGCGGCTCCGTCAGACGCACTGCGGGCCAGCCGAGATCGTTGAAAGATTTATGGTCGCCGAAGCGGAGGTAGCGGTCCTGGCGGAAGATCAGCGTGACGTCGAGCCCTGGCACCGCGGACTCTGCGGCGCGCTCGAAGTAGCGCGCAAGCTGGCGGGATGATGAATCATTGTCGCTGCCGAACACCGGCGCGGCGCCGCTGCCGCTCGGCACGCCTTCGCTGAAGACGCGCAAGCGCCACGGCTCGTGCAAGCCGCTCTGACCCACCGCGCCGCCAATGATGTCCATCGTGAACATCGCTTCCACCTCCTTGCCGGCCGCCTTCCAGGCTGCGGCCTGAGCCTTCGAACCGAGCAAGCCTTGCTCTTCACCCGCCACGCACAGGAAGACCAGAGTCGCGCGCGGTTTCAGGCCGCCGAGCAGCCGCGCCGCCTCCAGCACCGCCACCGTCCCGCTGCCGTCGTCGTTCGCTCCGGGCGCGTCGCGCGTCGGACTGGGATCACGCGCGCTCGGAATCGAGTCGTAATGCCCGGACAACACGACGATGCGATCTGGATCCGTACCCGGCAGCGTCGCCACCACGTTGATGAGCTCGATGCCCGTCGGCACGCGCGCACTGACGCCGAGCTGGAAAGCCTCGTGGGCCACCTGCAAGCGCCCGCCGTGATGCTCCTTGCTGATGCGTTCCAGTTCATCCTTCAGCCAATCGCGCGCCGCTCCGACGCCGCGCTTCGGATCGTCCGTCGCGCCCAAGGTGTGGCGCGTG
Organism: Planctomycetota bacterium; assembly: GCA_027623585.1. Lineage (GTDB taxonomy): Bacteria > Planctomycetota > UBA1135 > UBA1135 > UBA1135 > JAQBVK01. The sequence goes on along the minus strand of JAQBVK010000014.1, from coordinate 50 downwards.
CCGAAGGAAACCAACTTGCGCAGATCCGCCTCGACGCGCGCCGCGGAGGC
>JAQBVK010000335.1 GCA_027623585.1 Planctomycetota bacterium | reverse complement strand
GCGGCGCAAGGCACCCTCTTCGACAGTTCGTGGAGCGCCGCAGGCCAGACCTTGCCCTCGCTCGCCAACTTCTGGACCGGATTGCCGCCCTTGGAGCACGGCGCGATTTCAAACATGGTGCCCTTCTTGACGCCGTCTCGATTGGTTTCGCTCCGTGCGGAACGATTCGACGTCGCGCACGCCTTGATTGCCAACGCCAGCCTCGCGCCGGGCTGTGGCCTCGAGAAGGGATTCGACACCTATGACCTGATGGTGAAGCGGAACGAGAGCAACATCCCGAGAGCCATGCTCGCGCTCACTCAGGCGGCAGTCCAAGGGAAGCAACGGCTCTTGACTTGGACGCACTTCATGACGCCGCACCAGCCCTATTCGCCGACGGCGGAACTGGAGAAGCGTTACGGCGAAGGGTTCGGCGGGGCAGCCGACAACAAGTTTCTCTACGACTTGCATCGCGCCGGTGGCATGGACGAAGAGCTGCGCGAAACCGTGCGCTCGCTCTACGACGCCGAGATTCATCAAGCCTCGGAATACGTGCGCGAGTTCCTGAGCGGTCTGGACGCACAGTACCGCGCGGCCGGCCGGGGCGGCCTGCTCGAGAACGCGGTGGTGGTGTTTTTCTCCGACCATGGGGAAGAACTGGCCGATCGCCACGGCTACTTCATGCACGCGAAGAGCATCTACAGCGGCGTGACGCGCGTGCCGCTGTTGATCGCAGGGCCGGGTTGGGCTGCTGGAGAGCGGCGCGCGGACCTCCTGCAGCTCGGCGACGTGCTGCCGCTGGCGCTCGAAGGCACGCAACCCTCGCGAGAGCTTTGCTTCGCCGCTTGGCACGCCGAGTTTTACGCCGTGCGCGACGCGCGCTGGACTTTCATTCACAATCCGGGGGCTGATCCGGCGGGCCCGCATGAACCGCCCGTGGACGCTGCCTACCCCTATCCCGTGATCGCTCTGTACGACCGCGCCGTCGACCCGCTCGAGTTGCGCGACGTCTCCGCTGAGCACCCTCTGGAGGCCGCGCGTTTGCTCCGCGAGCTCGGCAGTTGGTACGCCGGGCTCGTGATCGTAGACAGTTTGGCCCAGATCGCCGATCCTGTGGTGCTCGCGCAGCTTGGCTACGTGGACCCCGAAGACTCCGAAGGCTCCGGAGGCACGTTCATCCGCATGGCGCCGCTGCCCGCGGACCCCTGGCCCCCGGTCCAGCGCTGAACTCCGCTTCAACTCTCGTTCCGAGCCGGCGCGAACGCATCGCGCCCTGGCTGGAAGGCGGCGCTCTCGCGCTGCTGCTGCTGATCGTGGTCACGCTCGGGGGCGACAGCCTGCGCACCTCCTACCACGGCACCTTGCACGCCTCGCTCGGCGAGGCCGTCCTGCGCGACGGCCTGCTGCCTGAGAATCCGTACCACGCCGGCGAGCCCCTGCGCTACTACCTGCTGTATCCGGCGCTGGGCAGCCTGCTCGGCCGCACCGGCATCGGACCGTTATGGGGATTCGCGCTGCTCAACCTGATCGCCGGGCTCTTGCTCGGACCCGCGCTCGACGCGCTCGGGCGCGCCCTCGGACTCTCGTTCCGAGCGCGCCGCTTCGCCTTTCTGTGGACGATTTTTGGACTCAACGGGCTCGGATGGTTGTGGGCTTCGCATAGCGGCGGACCGCTGCTCGACTTGCGTTCGATCGACGGCCCGGGCGAAGGCGTCGCGCTCGGCGCGATGCCGCTGGCATTGCTGCAGGGACTTGCGAGCAGCCCCTTCGGAATGACCTGGGACGCGCGCCTGCAGTCCTTCCTGCCGAAGTTCTTGAACGTTTCATCCTTCGCGCTCGCGATTCCCTTCACCCTTTGGGCCCTGGCCTTCGCCTTACGCGACGGCCGGAATGCACTGTTCCGCTCTGCGGCTCACGTCGGGGTGGCGACCGCGCTGAATCCGCTCGCCGGGGGGCTTGCCGCGGTGATGCTCGCAGCGCGCCGCGTTCGCGACCTGCGTCGGCCGGGCGCGATGCTGCGCGAACTCGCCCCAGCCGTTGGACTGGCGTTGGTGATCGCACTGCCCTTTCTATCGCCGATGCTGCGCGGCGGGGGCGGGGGCGGAGCAGCTGGCGCGATGGGCTTCAATCTCGCCGGAGACGGCCCCTTCGCTAATCTGACCGGACCCTTGCTGCTGTTGTGGCCGCTCGGAATCTTCGGTGCCTTCACGCTCGCGCGCGGCCGGCTCGCGTTCCTCGGCGGCGCGCTCGCGCTCGCCTTGTTGCTCGGCTGCGCGCCCTTGCCTTGGGGTAACGAGTACAAGTTCGTGCGCCTGGCGGCGCTGCTGCTCGCGTTGCCGGCCGGACTCGCCTGCGATCGACTGTGTCGTACGCGCGCCGGAGTGCTCGTGAGCGCCGCACTCATGGTCTTCGCTACGCCAACGACCTGGTTGACGATCCGCGCCTATTCGGCGTGGAACGCCGAAGTCGTCCTGGTGTTGACGCGCGTGGAGAACGGCCGCCTCGCCCTCGATGCGCGCTTCGAAGCGGCCTTCCCGCGCAGCTTGCGCGAGGCAGAGCGCGCGCTTCCGCTGGAGGCGCCACTGCTGATGGATCCGACGATGGATCCTCGTTATCACCCCCTGGATCCTCGTTTT
>JAQBVK010000334.1 GCA_027623585.1 Planctomycetota bacterium | reverse complement strand
ATGACCGGAGAGCGCGGCCTGCGAGCGACGCAAGCCATCGCGGGCGGAGACGCTGTTCGGATCGAGGCTATTGGCCTCGGAGTAGTGAGTCGCGGCGCCTTGGAAGTCGCCGCGTGCAAACGCGTCGTCTCCAAGTTCAACGTAGGTGCCGGCGAGCACGCGACGCTTTTCTTGCATCGCTTGCACGCGGTCTACGGTGCCGGGTTCCTGCGCCCCTGCGGCGGATGCCGGAGTGCGGGCAGAGGACGTCGGAGTCTCGCTGCCCGTGCCCGGCTGCAAAGCGCAGGCGGCCAAGAGGAGCGCGGGAAGCAGCAGGGACGGGGCTCGGGAGCGCATCGAGTCGCGGTTCAGGGGATTCTCAGTCCTGCGGTCCGCGAGGGAAGACTCGGGTCCGCCAGGGTTCGGGTGGCTCAAGATCGTAGCGGCGCAGCGGCCGGTGTCCATGGAACTTGCCGCGGATCCGGCAAGCATCGGCGTAAGCCGGACCGTGCGCCCCCCGCTAGCGCGGCTCTGACGGCTGGTTTCCAGACTCCTTCGCGCGATCTGCCTCGCTCGCGGGGGGAGTGAGGCCCAGATGCGTCATCGCGCGCTGCACGTCTTCCCAACATTCGCGTTTGGCTGCGGGATTACGCAACAGGTAGGCAGGATGGTAGGTCACGAGGACGGGCGGACCACCGCCTGGGCGCGCGTGAAGGCGGCCGCGCAGGGCGCCGAGTGAGGCCGAAGATGCCGTCAGGTGTTGCGCCGCATGCCGGCCGAGTGCGAGCAGCAACGCAGGCTGGACGGCGGCGATTTGCCGTTCGAGGTAGGGGGCGCACGCGGCCGTTTCCTCGGGCGCGGGGTCGCGATTGCCCGGCGGACGGCATTTCACGAGGTTCGCGATGAACACTTCTTCGCGCCGCATCCCCATGCCTGCGGCGAGGATCTTGTCGAGCAATTGGCCCGCAGCGCCGACGAAGGGCCGGCCGGTGCGATCTTCTTCCGCGCCGGGTCCTTCCCCGATCACCATCAGGCGCGCAGGAAGGGCGCCTTCGCCGGGTACCGTGCGAGTGCGAGTCGCCGCCAACGGACAGCGAGTGCAGGCTGCGATCTCAGCATTCAGCGAAGGGAGGACGTTGAGCCCTGCGTGCACCGCAGGCACGGGCGGAACGAGCTGGATTCCGGCGCGTTGCGCTTGCCCGAGCAGAACGGCGGCGGCGTGGAGGGCGCGGGGGTCGGTCATGCTGGTGCTCGCGAGCCGCTCAGGATAGGGTGCCTCTCACGGCTTGGCGGAATGGACAGCCCAGGCCCACCACCGTATCCTTACCAGGCTCCGGTCTCGGCATGGCCCCTCGGAAGCGCGAACTCCTCGATGTCCTGCGACAAAAGTCTCAGGAGGCCGATGGTCGCGCAACTCCGGTGGCTTCTGAGCCGCGAGCCGTTCACTTCCGTTTCCGTTTCGGTCCGTCTCAGCGCCGCGCCTGGCTCCGTGTGGGCTTGGTCTTGCTCTGGGCGGTCCTGGTCGTCTGGCTCATCCAAGTGCTCTTCAGCGGAGGTGGCGATCCCGTGTCCGTTCCGGACGGCGGGACGCCTCCAGCGCGAACGGAGCAAGGTACGGCGGCTCCAGCTGCGGGCGTTTCGCCCGGGGTGGAGGCTCCGGCCTACGGAGTCCTCGCGATCACCTACTTAGGCGACTCTCAGGCGCAAACTGCCAAGCGCATCGGGGGCATCCTGCAGAAAGAACTGCAGTACCCGGACGTGCAACTGCATCGCACCGAGGAGCGTGGGAAGGTGTTCTACGAGCTCTTCGTCGGACGCGCTCCCGACTCCGCCGCACTCGCTCCACTCCTCGATAAAGTGCGCAAGCAATCCCTTCCGGGCGAAACCAGAAAACCCTTCGAATCTGCCTACGTACGGCAGCTCCCGTCCATCGAACCCTGATCTCGATCCGCCATGTCCGTCCACAAATCCCTGCAACTCGGAAGCGGCCTTACCACTGCGCGCTCTGTCTGGACGCGCCGCGAACGCATTGAGCGTCTGCGCGCGGAAGGTCGTCTCGACGGCGAGAGTGGCTCTCCGCTCGGTCTCCCGAAGGTCCGCACTCAAATCAAGATTGTGACCAAGAAACAGAAGCAGGATGCAGATGCGGCCAAGCTCGCTGCTGCAGCCGCGGTGGCGGACGACGCCTCGAGCGAGACCCCCGAGGCCGAATAGCCCGCGGCGCACGCGCGCCGGGGGGTGCGCGATGCCCCAGCCCGTCCTCGTCCATCTCGACGAGATCTTCTACAGCCTCCAAGGAGAGGCCGGGGAGATCGGACGGCCGCACCTTTTCCTGCGGCTGGGTGGTTGCCCGCTGCGTTGTGTGTACTGCGACACGCCGCGCTCGTGGTCACGGCGCGCCGAGTACGAGCGCCATCTCGGGCGCGCGACGACGCGACACTCCAATCCGCTCGATGCGGACGCCCTGGATGCCGAGCTCGCGGTGGTCTGTGCGCATCATGGAGTCGAAGCCTCCGACACGATGCTCGCGGTGACCGGCGGCGAGCCGCTCGAGCAGGTCGAGTTCTTGCAGAGCTGGCTCCCGCGTTGGCCCGGACGCGCGCTGCTCGAAACCGCGGGCGTGTGGCCGGATCGGCTGCGCGCGG
>JAQBVK010000333.1 GCA_027623585.1 Planctomycetota bacterium | reverse complement strand
GGAGGCGCGAGAAGGCCATCAGGGCTGCGGCGGGCGCGGGCGGGGGCGCGGCACCGGAGCGGGCGCCACTTCGGCGACGGGGCCGGCCGGGGTCGTGCCCGCGTCCGCCGAAGAGCGGCGGCGCACGGCGAGGACTTCGTCGGCGTTCGGCGGCGGCGGCACGGCGAGGCCACTGCTGACCCGTCCGCGCTCGATCAGCACCCAAGTGCGGTCGAGGATGCCGTTGGCGAAGGCGCCGCTCTGCGCGGTCGAGAAACGCTTGGCGATCTCGATCGCCTCGTTGATCACGACCTTGTAGGGAACGTCGGATTGGTGAAGCAATTCCCAGGTCGCGAGGCGCAGCACGTTGCGGTCCACCGTGGCCATGCGCGAGAGCCGCCAGTTCTCGGCGATCGCCTCGATCCAGGAATCGATTTCGGACCGGTGTTGATGCACCCCGCGGCAGAGTTCCGCCGCGTAGGCCGAGACGTCGTCGCGGCCCTTCAGCTCGCCGCCTTTGGTGTGGTGCTCGAGGAAAGCCTCGAGTTCTTCGAAGGCGTCAGAACCGCGCACCTCGAGCATGTAGAGGAACTGCAAGGCGAGCTCGCGCGCGCGCGTGCGGCGGCGGACCGGGACGCTCGCGTTCAAGCTTTCGCTCCCGCTCCCGCTCCAGCGGCGCGCAGCAGGGCGGCCATTTCGAGCGCCGCTTCCGCCGACTCCCAGCCCTTGTTGGACTCGGGCGCCGACTTGCCGCCCTCCTTCTGCTCACCCTCGCGCGGCGCGCTTCCGCGCAGGGCGCCGCGACTGGCACGGCACTGCGCTTGCGCGAGGGTCTCGGTGGTCAGCACTCCGAGGATCACCGGCACGCCGGTCAGGAGCCCTGCGTCCATCACTCCGCGGCAGCATTCGCCCGCCACGAAGTCATAGTGCGAGGTTTCGCCGCGGACCACGCAGCCGAGCGCGATCACTGCCGCGTAGCGCCCGGTTTCGGCGAGCGCCTTGCAGGCCAGCGGTAACTCGAAGGCACCGGGGACGCGATGAGTCTCGACTGCGGCCGGGGCGACGCCGTGCGCCGTGAAGGCCGCTTCGGCGCCTGCGATCAGGGCGTCGGTGATCTCAGCGTGGAAACGCGCCGCCACAACCGCCCAGCGGGCAGAGGGATCGGGCGCGAGTTCGTCAAGGAGCCGAGACATCGGGACGCGGCATTCTAGGCGCCTCCCGGGCTGGCGGGAAGTGAGGGATCTTCATGAGGCGGCAGTTGCCGGCCCGTGAACCAGTGGGTGAGCCACTCGCCGAAACTGCGCATCAGCGAGTACAGCAAGGGCACCGACCACAGGGTGAAGAAAGTGGAAACCGCGATGCCTGCACACACGCCGATCGCCAGTCCTTTGAAGGAGAAGCCGTCGCCGCTCGGCGTGCCGACGGCGATCGGCAGCAAGCCGCAGATCGTGGTCAGCGCGGTCATCAGCACCGGTCGGGCGCGATCCTGCACCGCGCGCACGATGGCTTGCCGGCGCGGTTGGCCGAGCCGCTCGTTCTGCAAGATGCGGTCGATCAACACGATGCCGTTGTTGACCACCACGCCGGAGAGCACCGCGAGCGCCATGACTTCGAGCACGCCGATCGGAGTGTTCGTGAGTTTGTATGCCCACACGGCGCCGAGGATGCCGAAGGGCACCGTGAGGATGGCGCAGAGCGGCAGGATCAGGGAGTCGAAGAGCACGCCCATCAGTAGGAACACCAGCGCGAGTGCGAGGAACAGACCGCGCATCAACTCTTGGTTCTGACGCTGGAACTCTTCCCAACCGCCGTCTTGGGTCCAGCGGTAGCCCTCCGGGATCTCGATCCCGCCCATCAGTTTTTCGACCGCGAGATAGTTGCGGCGGATGTCTTCATCGCCGGTGCGCATGCCGATCGAATCGCTGATGCGGCCGTCGCGCCGCACGATGGTGGAGGTCGAGCGCGTGTCGGCAAAGGCCGCGAAGGCCGACAGCGGCATCATTCCGGAATCGGTACCGATTTCCATGTCGGTCAAATCGGAGCGGTTCGGATTGCCGGGCTTGTCGTACTCGAGAATGATCGGGATGTCGGAGCGCGCGGTCTGGAAGCGCGAGACCATGAAGCCGCGCAGGTTCCACTCGATGTTGCCGAGCACCGCCTGACTGCTGGCGCCGAGGCGCTGCATCGCCTCGCGGTCCAGGCTCACGGTGACTTCGCGCGCGAGATCGTCGGCGCGGCTGACTTCGGTGAAGTCCGGACTCGTGATGGCCTGCCGCCGTACTTCGTCGATGAGCTCCTGCACCACGCGACTGTCCGGCCCCTCGATGCGCACGCGCGTCCAGCGCGCATCCTGCGTGGCGCGTTGGTCGTACTGCTTGCCGAATCGGTACTCGACCGTCGAACGGCGCGGGAGCCGTTCGCCGATCCACGCGAGCAGCGCCTCCTGCTCGGTCGGATGCATTGGCTGCTCCGGCCAGAACATCATTTCACCCCCGCGATCATGGAAGAACAGGCCGAGGGTGATGTCGGGCCAGCTCGCCTTGAATTCTTCGCCGAGGATCACTGCCTCCATGGCTTGAACTTCTTCGTAGGCGCGGTCCAGGTTCTGGTCGACGCGCAGGTTGAAATCCGCCTCGATCTGGCCGCC
>JAQBVK010000013.1 GCA_027623585.1 Planctomycetota bacterium | reverse complement strand
CGCCCCCGCCGCCCTCACCCTCGCGGATCTTCCGCGGCTCGGCGCCGCGCGCGTGCTGCGGGTGGAGGGGCACGACCTCGTGGCGGAGAGGCTGGTGGCGCTCGGCTTCATCGCCGGAACCGAGGTGCGCTACGAACGGCGCGCGCCCTTCGGCGGACCAATCGTCGCGTGGACGCGCGGCGCCATGATCTGCCTGCGTCCGAAAGAGGCGCTGCGCATCGTGGTGGAAGCGCTTCCGTGAGTCACTGCGAAACACCCACGAGCGGATTGCCCAGCCTCGCCGATGCGCAGGACGTGAACGCCTTCGTGCACCTCGCTCTGGTCGGGTCTCCGAACAGCGGGAAAACCACGCTCTTCAACGCGCTGACCGGACTGCGCGCGCGCACCGGCAACTATCCCGGCGTCACCGTCGATCGACGCGTCGGCCGTGCGCTCCATTTGCCGGACAGCGCGCCGACCGTGGTCCTCTCGGATCTTCCCGGTCTGTACTCACTCGAAGCGATCAGTCAGGACGAGCGCGTCACGGTCTGCGTGCTGCACGGCGAGATGCCGGGAGAGCCGCACCCCGACGGCGTGCTCTTCGTCGCCGACTCCACCACGCTCGGCCGCTCCCTGCCGATGCTCGCCGAAGTGCGCGCGCTCGGACTGCCGGTGGCGCTGGTGTTGACGATGGTGGACGAACTCAAGGCGCGCGGTGGAGAGCTCGATCTGTTTCGGCTGCAGGCGCAACTCGGCGTGCCGGTGGTCGGCGTGGTCGGCAACCGCGGACTCGGGCTCGATGACCTGCGCGCGCTCCTGCCCGCGCCGAAGCAATGGCGTCAAGTCGTCCCCCCCCCTGAGGTCGCGAGTCCCGAAGAACGCTTCGCATGGGCCGACGGCGTGCTCGCCGCCGCGCAACGCAAGTCGCCGGGGCCGAGCGAACAAACCCGCCGCCTCGATCGCGTGCTCTTGCACCCGGTGTGGGGATTGCTGGTGTTCTTCGCCTTCATCGCCGCCTTCTTCCAGGCCATCTTCTCCTGGGCGCAGCCGGTGATGGATCTGTTCGGCGGCCTGCTTGACGGTTTCGCCGACAACATCCTCGCGTCGTGGCCGAGCGGCGGCGTCGTCGCCGAACTGCTCGCCGACGGCGTGGTGCGCGGAGTCGGCGCGGTCGTGGTCTTTGTCCCGCAAATCGCGCTGCTGTTCGCGATGATCTTCTTCTTCGAGGCGAGCGGCTACATGGCGCGCGCCGCCTTCGTCGTCGATCGCGTGATGGGCGCGGCGGGACTCGAAGGCCGCTGCTTCATCAGTCTTCTCTCTTCCTACGCCTGCGCCGTGCCCGGCATCCTCGCAACGCGTTCGATCCCGAGTCCGCGCGATCGTCTCGCAACGATTCTGGTCGCGCCCTTCGCCACCTGCAGCGCGCGTCTGCCGGTGTACGCAGTCTTGATCGCCGCGTTCATTCCTGCGACGCCGGTGCTCGGCTGGTTCACGCTCCAAGGTCTCACGCTCTTCGTGCTCTATCTCTTGGGCGGCGTCAGCGCCGTGCTCTTCGCCGCACTCTTCAAGCGCGGGATGCTGCGCGGCGCGAGTCTGCCCTTCTATCTCGAGTTGCCTCCCTATCGGTGGCCTTCTTTTAAGTCGGTCTTCGTTCAAACCTGGAGCCGCGTCAAGGTCTTCCTGCGCGACGCCGGCACCGTGATCTTGTGCGGCTCGATCGTGCTGTGGTTCCTGCTCAACTTCCCGCGCACGGAGGCCGCGCCCGGAGCGAACGCGCTCGAAGCCCGCCAGGTGCGCATCGAAAACTCCTTCGCCGCAAGCATCGGCAAAGCGATGGAGCCCGCCACCGCGCCGCTCGGTTTCGATTGGAAGGTCAACATCGGCTTGGTTGGATCCTTCGCCGCGCGCGAACTCATGATCAGCACCATGGCGCAGGTCTACGCAGTGCCCGGCGACGACGACGAATACACCGGTCTCGCCGAAACTCTGCGCACGCCCGATCCCGTCACCGGCCGCCCGCCGCTCACTCTCCCCAGCGCACTTTCTCTCCTCGCTTTCTACGTCTACGCGCTGCTGTGCCTATCCACCGTCGCCGCCGCGCGCCGCGAAACCGGCGGTTGGCGCTGGCCGATCTTCATGATGCTGTACATGACGGCTGTTGCTTATGTTGCGGCGTTCGGGGTGTACCAGTTGGCGAACTGAGGTTCGCGGGCACACGACGAGGGCCAAAGACAAGAGAAGAGTCATTTGGCATTCATGGATGGATCGGGAATGGTCTTCTAGAGCAGGACTGTCTCTTGTGATTTTATTCTCGCGATAAGAGTGAGCCCACACGAACGAATCCTGCTCGACGCACCCTCTTTCTCTTCTCTTCGTCTTCTTCTTGCGCTGCGTCGCGTGTTCTCGTCGGGTGGGCCGCGGCTGCGCGGGCGGGTCGGCGACTGAGCGACTTGCGTCAGCCGGAGCTCGGGCGACGAGCCCGCCTGCGCAGCCGCGTCTTCCCCCCGCCACCTCAACCAACAGAACGGCCCGGCTCCCGAAGGAACCGGGCCGCAGAGAGCGACCGAGGCCGCGCCGGCACTACAGCCAGTTCGTGTTGTTGTTCGCGTTGTCCAACGCGTTCTTCAACTGTTCCTGGTAGGCGCGTTCCGCGTGACCGGTAGGCGTGTAGGGATGCGCGCCGAGGCTCGCGACCGCCGCGTCCATCAGGTCGCTGATGCTGATGGTGCCGAGGTTCGGGTCGCTGATCGAGCAGCCACTCGAGACGAAGCCGACCGCCACGTTGAAGCGCATCGCCACGAGCTGGGCCGAGAGCATGTAGGCCATGTTGGTGGCCTCAGCATTCTTGAGCCAAGTCTTGTAGTCGGAGAGGCTCGCGGTCGTGAAGGCCGCGCCGCTGGCGTCCACCACGTTCAGCGAGCCGAGCAGGCTCAGCAGTCCGTTGTCGGTGACGAGCGCGCCGCCGTGCTTGTTGCCCCAGTAGCCCATGGTGTGGCCGTCGCAGCCGGTGTTCTGCAGGTTCTGGCCGAAGTCGCCGCCCTGCATGGCGCCGCAACCCATGGCATCACGCGAGAAGGAGGTCGCGGTGGTCGACACGTACCCGGACTGCGGATCCACGATCTGCGTCACGGTGTAGCTTCCGGCGCCGAGGCCGAGGAAGCAGTAAGAGCCGTCCGGAGCGCTGACGGTGGAGGTCGTGCCGCCGGGACCGGAGAGTTCCACAGTGACGCCGCCGAGGCCGACTTCACCGCCGTTCTGCACGCCGTCGGAGTTCAGATCATTGAAGACCAAGCCGCAGACCGAAGAGCCGCTGCCGTTACCTATGCGGACATAGTTGAAGGACCAGACGCCTTCAAATTGCACGATGTACGGGTTCGTCGGGTTCACCGGTAAGTTCCAGGTGACGCCCAGCCAAGCCTTGAACAGGCAGGGGTGCTCAGGGTTCTCTGCGAAGAGACCGAGCGGCAGGCTGTCGCCGAGACCGCCGAGGCCGGCGCCCGAGCTGGGCGGCGTCCAACTGGCCAAGTTCGGTGGAGCGGGCCTCAGCCGCCTTGAAACTGCCTTCCCGGGTGCGCACCACGAACTCCAAGCAAGACGGTCCGAAGCCGGGACGGGCTGCCGGCCCCGCGCCTCCACGCCACGCCCCCTAAACGTCCAGGTTCTCGACCTCGTGCGCGTGCTGCTCGATGTACAGCCGCCGCGGCTCGGTCTCATCGCCCATGAGCATCGAGAAGGTCCGGTCGGCTTCGAAGGCGTCGTCGAGCCGGATGCGCTTCAGCATCCGCCGCGCCGGATCCATGGTCGATTCCCAGAGCTGATCCGGGTTCATCTCGCCGAGACCCTTGTAGCGCTGCACGTCCATCTGCTTCATCGCGAGGTCGCGGAAGGAGTGGACCAAGTCCAGCGCGCTGGTGGACATGCGCTCGTCCTTGCCGCTGCTTAATCGATAACTGGGAGCAGGCGCGCTGTTGGTGTCCGCCGGAGTGGACAAAATCGGGAAGCCGGCGGCTCGCAGCGTGTTCATCGCCGCCTGCGCGGTTGCGCGTTCGTGCAAGTGGAAGACCCACAGCGTCGCCTCCTCACGCGCCACGCCGCCTTCTTGGCCATCCTGCCAAACGGCGCCCGCGCCTTTCTTCGCGAGTCGCGCCTCGAGATCTTCGTGAGTCCAGAAGAACTCGCGCTTACGCGTCGAGATCTCGGTCACGACCGCGATCGGCAGCTCGCCGGTCTCACCCGCTTGCGCGACGAACTCTGCCGGGGTGCAGCCGCGGCGTTCGATGCGCATGCCGCTGACCGCGCGGTCGAGCCGCTGCAGTTGCCCCATGACGGAACGCAGCGCCTCGCCTTCGACCGCCGCGACGTCCGGCGCCTCGAGACGCGCGTGCGCGGAAACCGCTTCCGTGAGCGAGGAGCGAAGTTGATCTTCCTCGTGAATGTAGCGGTACTCCTTCGAGCCCTTCTTCTGCAACCGGTAGAGCGGCGGACACGCGACGTAAATGCGATTCGTCTCGATCAGCCCGCGCATCTGGCGGAACAGGAAGGTCATGATCAGCGTGCGGATGTGAGATCCATCCACGTCGGCGTCGGTCATGATGATGATCTTTCCGTAGCGCGCCTTCTCCGGATCGAAGTCCTCGGCGATGCCGGCGCCGATCGCCTGGATCATCGTCTGCAGCTCGGTGTTGGCGAGCACGCGGTTCGCGTTGTTCTTCTCAACGTTCAGGATCTTGCCCTTCAACGGCAGGATCGCCTGGAAGCGCCGATCGCGACCGGTCTTGGCCGAGCCGCCCGCCGAATCTCCTTCGACGATGTAGAGCTCGGTCTCTTCGCGGTTCTTCGACTGGCAGTCCGCGAGTTTGCCGGGCAGCGAGCCGCTCGACAGAGCGCCTTTGCGACGCACCAGGTCGCGCTGCTTGCGCGCGGCGTCGCGCGCGTCGCGCGCCAAGAGCGCCTTGCGCAGCACGATGCGCGCGACCTCGGGGTGTTTGTCGAGGTAGTCGCCGAGGCTTTCGTTCACCACGCTCTCGACGACGGATGCCGCCTCGCGGGAGCCGAGCTTACCCTTGGTCTGGCCCTCGAACTGCGGATCCGGAATCTTCAGTGAGATCACCGCGTAGAGACCTGCCTTGTAGTCCTCGCCGGCCGGTGCCTCTTCGCTCTTCTTGAGCAGGTCGAGACCCTTGAGCACGAGGTTGAGGGTGCGGGTCAGGCCCGATCGGAAACCCGACAGGTGCGTGCCGCCGTCCGCGGTGCGGATGTTGTTGGCGAAGGAGTAGATGCCTTCGTTCCAGTCGTCGGTGTAGCGCAGCGCGACCTCGACGCCGTAGGTCTTGCCGTCCGCTTCAACGTCCTTGAGAAAGTGAATGATGTCGGTGAGCGGGTCGCGGCCCTCGGTGAGGTCGCGGATGTAGGCGACCAGGCCCTCGGGATAGTGAAAGGTTTCCTTGCGGCCGCTGTTCTCGTCCTCGAGCACCATCCTGAGTCCGCTCGAACCCATCAGATAAGCCATCTCGCGCAATCGCGTGCGCACGGTTTCGTAATCGAAACCCTCGTGCTGGAACATCCCTCGGTCGGGCCGGAAAGTGACGCGCGTCCCGCGCTTGTCGCTCTTGCCGACCACCGCAAGATCCACGGTCTTGAGCCCGCGCGAGAAATCGATGCGATGATGTTTGCCGTCCTTGAAGACCTCGACCACGGTTTCTTCGGACAGCGCGTTCACGACCGCCGCGCCGACGCCGTGCAATCCGCCCGATACCGCGTAGGCTTTGCCGTCGAACTTACCGCCGGCGTGCAGCTTGGTCAGAACCAATTCGACTGCCGGCACCTTCTCCACCGGATGCATGTCGACCGGGATGCCGCGGCCATCGTCGACCACGGTCGCCGAACCGTCGCGATTCAGCGTGACGTAGACCTCGGTCGCATAACCCGCGAGCGCTTCGTCCACCGAGTTGTCCACAATCTCCCACAGCAGGTGGTGGAAGCCCATGAACGAGGTGTCGCCGATGTACATCGCCGGGCGCCGGCGCACGCCCTCCAGATCCTTGAGGAACTGGATCGAGTTCGAGTCGTACTCAGCGGGGTTCTTGGTCTTCGTGCCCATGATTAGGAGCGCCGGAAATCGAGCGCACGTACTTCGACGATCGGGAGCCGGCCGCTCGCGCGAATCGCTTCATTGAGGAGACCGAGGAGCGTGGCTCCGCGGAACATGCGCATGTCTTCGAGGAGGGGTGAGGAGTCCACCGCGACGATCAAACGGCCGGCGCGAAAAGAAACCGGGCGGCAGCGCTCGCGCCACTCGGCCGGAAGAATTGTTTCCCAAGAAGAAAAAACCGTCGTGTGTGAAGTCGAGCGGCTCCACCCGTGACGGTGGAAGGCCCGGTTCACGATGTCCGCGAGCGGAACCGGAGCCGCGCGCCGTGCGCGTCCGATCATCAGCCGAGCGTGCTTAAGGGCATCACGACGTAGGAGAAGTTCTCGCCCAGCACCATTTTTGCGGGGCGGGAAGCTTCGTCGAGTTGCAGCTCGATCTGCTCCGAATGCGCGGCCTTGAGACCATCGAGCAAGTAACTCGGATTGAAAGCGGTCTTCAGGCCTTCGCCGACGTAATCAACCTCGAAGTTCGCCGATGCGCGGCCGCGACCTTCGTGCTCGGACGCAATTTCGAGGTTGTTCGGCGTGAAAGCCAGCCGCACCACCGCCGCAGAGTCCTGCGTGAGGTGACTGGCGAGGCGCAACTTGCGCGTGAACGGATCGCGGTGCAGGCGCACGGTGTGCTTGCCCCCCTTCGGGATCACGTTGTCGTAGTTCGGGTACTCGCCCGCGAGCACGCGCCCGAAGGACTCGAGGTGGCCGATCCGGAATCCGACTTGGTTGCCGAGAAACCACATCTCGACCTGCTCGGCTTCTTCGTCCTGGCCGTAGCGCAAGATTTGGTCGAGCACTTTCGGCAGCAACACGACGCGCTGCTTCTTGCTGGCGCCGCCCGCCGCGGGACGACGGATGCACGCGAGCCGCCGGCCATCGGTGCCGACCAGCGTGACTTCGCCTTCCCGAAGTTCGATCAGCACGCCCTCGGTCGCGAAGCGCGTGTCTTGCACACGTGAGGTTGCAAAGCGCGTCGACTGCACCATCAGCAGGAAATCTTCCTTCGCCAAGAGCAGATCCGCGTCGGTGCTGAACTCGGGCGCGCCGACAAAGCCGCGCTCCGGCTCTGACTTTGCGTTCTTCGCCGGCTGCGCGCTCGACTCGAGCGTGACCAGCATGCAGCGATCATCGCCGGCAAGAAGTTCGCACTGGCCGCCTTCTTTGAGATCAAGCGTCACCGTCTCGGACTCGACGTCGCGCACGATGTCCACGAGCTCGTGACCTGGGATCACGGCCCAGCCCGGCTGCTCGACTTGCACGTCGTTGACGCGATAGCGCACGGCCAGGTCGAGATCATTCGTGGTGAGCACGACGGCCTGGTTCGAAGCTTCGATGAGCACGCCGCCGTAGAGCGGATTCGTGGGTTTGCGATCAATCGCCATCTCCACGCGCTGCAAAGCGTCGCGGAAGGCGATCCGGTCGATGAGGAACCTCATGCAGCGTTCTCTATGAGAATTCAGGGATGTATGAATTCGTATTCGTATTGTAGCGGTCGCAAAGGGTGGAGAACGGCTGGGAACCGGCCGCAAGCCCCTTATTGACAAGGAATTCCGTCGATCCTGCCGATCGCGAGACCCGGGGAGTCCGCGTTGAGGGTGTGTGGAGAACTCCGGGGTTTTCCGGGGCAGTTTCGTGCAACTCAATCCACCGGTGGAAACGCGTGGATAACTCCCGGATTTCTGCGCCGGGAACGGACGGGTTTTCCACAGCTTCTCCCCTCTAGCGAGGGCGCCCGCCGCGCGCGAGGCGCTCGATTTCTTGCAGCCGGCGGGCAAAATCTCCGTCCACGCGCAGCCGATCGCTGATCTTCTGGACCGCGTAAATCACCGTGCTGTGGTCGCGGCCGCCGAAGTGGGCTCCGACCTCCTCCAAAGACAGCGAAGTCAGCTTGCGAGAGATGTACATCGCGACCTGCCGGGGCAAAACGATCGACTGCGAGCGCTTCTTTGATCGGATGTCCTCGATCCGGGCGCCGAAGTGCTCGACGACGGCGTCCAGGATCTCACTGACGCGGACTTCTCGCTGCTGCGGTGAGGCGGTGGCCTGCAGCGCGCGCTGGGCCAGCCGCAAGGAGATCGGCTGCCCATCGAGGGCGGCGTGGGCCTTGAGGTTGATCAGGCTGCCTTCGAGCGAGCGCACGCTGTCCTGCACTCGATCGGCGAGGTACTGCACCACCGGATCCGGCAGCACGATGCCGAGTCGCGCCGCCTTCTGCTGCAGGATCACCACGCGCGTCTCGAAGCAGGGCTTGTCGATGTGGACCTCCAAACCCCACTTGAAGCGGCTCACGAGCCGTTCCTGCAGGCTGGGGATCTCCGCCGGCGGCGCGTCGCTGGAGAGCACGATCTGTTTCTGCAGCGCGTAGAGCGCGTTGAAGGTGTGAAAAAACTCCTCCTGGGTGCGCTGCTTATTGGCCAGCAACTGCACGTCGTCCACGATCAGCACGTCGGCGTCGCGGTAGAAGTTCCGGAAAGAATCGAAGGCGCCCTGCCGGATCGCATGCACGTAGTGGTTCGTGAACTGCTCGCAGGACAGGCAGAGGATGCGCGCGGTCGGCTGGCTGAGGCGGATCGAATGTGCGATCGCGTGCATCAAGTGGGTCTTGCCGAGCCCGACCGCGCCATGCAAGAACAGCGGGTTGAAGACCGTGGCGGGCCGCTCGCTGACGGCCATCGATGCGGCGTGGGCGACGCGGTTGCAGGGCCCCGTGACGAAGCGATCGAAGGTGTAATCCGGGTGGATCGGCAGCAGATCTGGAGCACGCGGGCCCGTGGGAGGCGTCGTGGGCGCTGCGGGAGCCGGCATCACGTCCAAGGGGGGCAATTCGGCAGTATTGGCGAAGTTGTGACCGAAGAGAGCCGTTTCGAGGTCCATTTCGGAGACTCGGACCTTGACCTCAGTGACTTCCAAGGTCTCCTTGAGGAGAGCCAGGCGGGCTAAAACGCGCTCACCGTGAAGCGCGGTGGGGACCTCCACCACGGCCAGCGTGGAACTGCGGGAGCGCAGAACGGTGCCGCGGAACCAGGCATCCAGTTCGCCTGCGCCGTGCAGACCTTCGACCCTTTCCATGACGGCCATCCATGCAGCTTGGAGGGCGTTCGGAGTTTCGGAGGACGGGGGCATTATCATCAAGAGCAGCCGTAAGTCCTTACGGGGGAGATGTTTAGGACTTTCCAACGCGTGCGGAGCCATGATACGGCCCCTTCACCATGCGCTCCAAAAGTTTTCAACAGCGCTCCGAAGGCACCTAAAAACGCAGGGTTAGGACAAAGCGACTTCGTATAGGCGACGAGCCACGGTGGCGAAACGAAGTCCAGCTTCCGCTGCGAGCGCCTGGCGACACCCCGGCGCAAAGCTGATGCGCACGGTCGCACGCGCTTCAGACTCGCTCATGCCCGCGGCGAGGAGCACGGCCGAAGGCTGAGCGGCTCCGCTGGAACACGCGGCGCCGCTCGAGACGTCGAGCCCTTCGGCGTCGCACGCAGGCAACAGCGCGCGCCCGTCCACTCCGGGGAGCGTGAGACTCAACGTGTTCGGTAGCCGCGGCAGATCCTGCGGCGAGTGCGCGGCAATGGGCACTTCGCTGGTGTGTGCGGCGCGCAGAAACTCTTCACAACATGCTTCGGCTTCGTCTGCGAACGCGGATTGTTCAGCGAAGGCAAGTTCCAGCGCGCATGCAAAGGCCGCCGCGAGCGCAGGAGTTTCGGTGCCGCCACGGCGGCCGCGTTGCTGGCCCCCGCCCACGATGACCGGATCGAGCAGCGCGCGTTCGCCGACACGGAGGACCCCGATGCCCTTGGGCGCACCCAGTTTGTGACCGCTCACGGTGAAGGTATGCGCGGACTCGAGCATCGGATCCCACGGAAGCTTGCCGAAGCCCTGCACCGCATCCACGTGCCAATGCGTCTGGGTGCCGAGGAACGCAGCCGTTTGTGTGAGGTTCTGCACCGCGCCCGTTTCATTGTTCGCCCACTGCACCGCCAACACCGCGCTGCGATTGCCGCCGAGCAAGGCGCCGAGATCGGTCAATACGACGCGAGCGCACGAGTCGATGGGAAGCAGATGCAGCGGCCAGCCCTCATTTTGAAGCAGACGCAGGGGCGCCAGCACCGCGGGGTGCTCGGCTCCGCTCGCGATCAGCAGCGGAGCATTGCCATCCAATCGCGCCGCGGCTCGCGCTGCTCCCAAGATCGCGAGATTGTTGGCTTCCGTGGCGCCGCTGACGAACACGATTTCCCGCGCGCTGCAGCGCAACTGTGCGGCAACGCGCTCGCGAGCGTCCTCGAGCACGGCCTGCGCGCGACGGCCACTCCGGTGAATGGACGCAGGATTTCCCGGCGCGTCGCGTTCGACGCGTGCCCACTCCTCCCGAACTTCGGCGCGCACGGGCACGCCGGCGTTGGCGTCAAGGTAGATCCGCTCCAGCGGCCTGCTCCTTGGTCTCGGGTGAGGCGGCGGGTTTGGCGATCGACTTCGGTGCGGTTTTGGTCACCGCACTCTTGAGCTCGCGACCGGCGATGCGGCGCCACAACTCGCGCGCGAGTTCGCGGAACTCTTGCGCTGCGCCACTCTCGGGCGCGTACTCGAAGATGGTCTGCGCGTGGCTGGGCGCCTCAGCGAGCCGAACGTTCACGCGCACGAAAGTCGGCAGCAAGATCTCTCCGAAATGCCGCTGCAACTCTTCCACCACTTCGCGGGAAAGATTGCGCTGCCGCGAGTACATGCCAACCAGGATACCGACCAACTCGAGGCGCGGATTGAGGCGGCGCTTCACGCGTTCGAGCACGTCGAGCAATTGCGCCATGCCTTGCAGCGCGAAGAACTCGGCTTGCAACGGAACGATGACGCCGTCGGCGCAGACCAGCGCATTGAGCGACAGCGTGCCCAAGGAGGGCGGGCAATCGAGCAGCACGATGTCGGGCGCGTCCGCAGTCTTCGCAAGATCACGTAAAGCGTCTCGCAGCAAGGACTCGCGGCCGATCTCGCCGGCGAGCTCGCTCTCGGCTCCCGTCAGATCCAAATTCGTCGGCGCGATCGACAGCCCTTCGCGGTGCGTGGGCTGAATCACGTCAGCGAGCGGATGCTGGCCGGTCAGAACGGAGTAGATCGAGGGATCGCCCGGGGCCGGCATCCGGTCGAAGGAAATCGACAGGTGCGCCTGAGGATCGAGATCCACCAGCAGCACGCGCAGGCCAGCTTCGGCCAGCGCGGCGCCCAGGTTCATGCAGGAGGTCGTCTTTCCGACGCCCCCCTTCTGGTTGATGATGGCGAGGACCCGCACGAGCGCAAGATTGCCAATTCAGCAGTCCAGGAACAAGGGAGCCTCCAATATACAAGCGGAACCACTTGTGTTATTGCGGAGGCTCCCCACGTAGTCCCGCCACAGTTCCGGATTCAGTCCGAGCAAAGCCACGGCGGCGAGGAGGCTCAAGCCTCGCTCCTGGGATTCGTCGGCCGGCCGCAAGGCCTGCGCCACCCGATGCCAGCGCGTCCTCCGGATCCCGCTGTGATTGTCGAGGCAGCGCTCGGCGGCTTCGGTGAAGTCGTCGAAGCCGCGGCGCATCGAGCGCTCCATGCGCGACCAGGCTCCGATCAAAGTCGGGTTCACCTCAAGGGCCAGGGCGCGAAGTTGGGAGAGTTGCGCCGCCATCAGGCCGCGCATCTTTTGAGTTTCATCCGCAAGCTCGCCCTGCAGAGCGGGCCGATAGCGCGCCGCAACCTCTTCTCCCGCGCGCGTCACTTCTTCCGCACTCACTCCGAGCTCCTCGAGAGTCCGGCGCTGAGCTTCACCAACCCACACCAAGGCGACGTCATCGGAAATACTCGCCTCGCACGGCTCGCCGCGAGGGATGCGGCGCACCTTCAGTCCAGGCAGGAGCCCCGTCCAAAGTTCCACGGACGCCTCCGCGAGACCGACTTCAGGCTGCGGCAGGAATCGCTCCACTGCTTCGGACGCGAGCCGCGTCGGCGGCATCACGTCTCGCAGCGCAGCCGACCACAAGCCGCGCTCCCGCTCGTCACGAATGATGCCCCGATGCGGTGCAGGGATACCGACGGGATCACCGCGCGCATTGACGACGCGCAGGACCAGATCTTGTGCGCTCGCGCTGTTCTCATCGAACACCAACTCGACCTCGTCCAGCGAACCCGCGCGCGCTGCGGCGAGCAAGACCCGGTTGAAGATCTGCAGGCGCCCGCCCGCGAAGGCCGGCGCGGCAGTCACCGTCGTGCGCGCCTTCATCGCGGAGCGGAAGTCGCGGCGCGCAGGTCCTCGACCATCTCGCGCAGCGCCGCTTCCGTGCGCGTCTCCCAGCCGGAGAGGTGCTGCAGGTCGGCGCGCGCGTGCGCGTTCAACACCGAGCGGCTTGCGTTGACGATCGCTCCGTGGCCTTGCGCGTCGAAGGCTGGCGCGAGTCCGGCGGCGGTGGCGCCCTGCGCGCCATAACCAGGAAGCAAGAAGGGGGTGTGAGGCATCAGCGCACGGAAACGCGCGAGCTCTTCGGGGCGCGTTGCACCGACGACCGCGCCGACGTCGCTCCATCCGCTCGCGTTGCGCAATGCCTCGCCCCACGCGCACACGCGCAGCGCGACGACTTCGGCGAGCGGCGGCGTGCCGTGATCCTGGAAGGTGCCGGCGCCTGGATTCGAAGTCTTTACCAGGAAGAAGAGTCCAGCGCCCGAACTCTTCGCGGCCGCAAGGAAGGGTTCACAGGCGTCCTCGCCCAAGTAAGGATTCACGGTTAGCGCATCGCTGCGCGGAAGCGCGTGACCGCCGTGACCGCCGCCCAACCAGGCTTCGGCGTAGGCTTCCGCGGTGCTTCCGATGTCCCCCCGCTTCGCGTCCATCACCACCAGAATCTCTCGCGCGTGCGCCTGCTCGACCGCGTCAGCCAGCGCGGCGATCCCCGGCGCGCCGAGTCGTTCGAAGAAGGCGGCCTGCGGTTTCACCGCCGGCGTCAGCGGCGCGATCACGTCGAGCAGAGCGCGGTGCCACTCTCGCAGCGCATTCGCTGCGGCATCGGCGCCGCCGGTAAGCGCTCGAGCGCGGAAGGGTTCGGGGAGCTGCTCGAGGCGCGGGTCGAGACCGACCATCGCGGCGCTCCGCTTGGCGTCCACCGCCGCGAACAGGCGCTGCGCGAATCCTTTCGTCATCGGGCGCAGAGGATACCTCGGCGTCAGACTTCGAGGCGATCCGGCGCGAGCCGCACCAGCACGTCGTCGAGGAAACGGAGTCCGAGCGGAGTGACGCGGGTGCGGCGTGACTCCCCATGGCGGATCGTTTCGAGCATGCCTTCCTCGTGCAGCATCTGCCACTGCGGCGCGCAGGCGGAGGTCGCGTCGAGTCCGGTCAGGCGGAGCAGACGCGAGTGCAGCACTCCTTCCTCACGCAGGCGCAGCCCCATCATCAAAGCTTCGAACAGATTCGTCGTCGCGCTGGGTTGCTCGAGCTCGTCGATCGGGTCCTCATTGCGCGCGAGCGCCTGCTCGTAGAGCTCGGGGCGTTCGAGGTTGCGACGTCGCTCGCCACCGCGCCACGACGCGGCACCAGCGCCGATGCCGACCCATTCCAAAGAGCGCCAGTAGGCAAGATTGTGCAGTGAAGCCTCGCCAGTTCGCGCGAAGGCGCTGACTTCGTAGGCGCCGTATCCGTGCTCGGCGCAGAGCTCGGCCGTCATGGCGAAGAGTTCTTGGCATCGCTGGCTCTCCTCTCCTTCCCAACGGCCGGCGTCGCGTAATTTCGTGAGCGCGGTGCCCGGCTCGTAGGTGAGTTCATAACAGGAGAGGTGCTCAGGTTTCCAACTGATCACCTCGAGCAAATCCTCTCGCCAGGCCTGCGGATCCTGTCCAGGGAAGGCGAAGATCAAATCACAATTGACGCGCTTGAAGCCGACCGCGCGCGCGTGCTCGAATGCGCGCCGCGCAGTCGCCGCGTCGTGGACGCGATCGTAGGCCGCGAGGACGTCGGCGCGCAGCGACTGCACACCGATCGAAACGCGCGTCACTCCCCCATCGATGCAGGCCGCCGCGCGCGCCGCATCGAAGGATTCCGGGTTCGCCTCCAGCGTGACTTCACGCGCGCTGCCGCGAAAGCCGGTGATCGCGTCGAGCTCGGCGAGCAAACGCGCGAGCAAGGGGGCCGGCAGGAAGGACGGGGTCCCGCCTCCGAAGAAAACCGTTTGCGGTCGCAGTTCCGCGGCGCGCGCGCGCGCTTCGACGAGCAAGGCTTCGACGTGGCGCTCCAGGTCTTGCCCCGTCCATGCGTAGGAATTGAAGTCGCAGTAACGGCACTTGCGCACGCAGAACGGCAGATGCACGTAGAGCGAGACGCCGTCTTCGTCGAGCGCATGTGCGGGCACGGCGGCCGCTGCGAGCGGGTCGCGCGTGTCGCCCGCCTCAGGCGCTGCGCTTTTGAGCGTCGCCGCCGGAAGGACGATGCCGCGCTCCGGGCAGGACGCGTTCGGCTGGTTCTCCTTCGACGACGTAGGCATGCAACTTGCGCAAGGCGTGGCGTTCGATCTGCCGGACCCGTTCGCGCGAAAGTCCAAGCTCCTGAGAGATGACTTCCAGCGTGGCCGGGTCGTCGCCGTGGATCCCGTAGCGCATGCGCAGTACGGAGGCT
This sequence comes from Planctomycetota bacterium, assembly GCA_027623585.1. Lineage (GTDB taxonomy): Bacteria > Planctomycetota > UBA1135 > UBA1135 > UBA1135 > JAQBVK01. The sequence goes on along the minus strand of JAQBVK010000013.1, from coordinate 2,169 downwards.
TCCAGCGGGTCGATCAGGTCCAGGATATCGCGCAGCACCTGGAGCGACTCCTCATGCATCACGATGTCGTCGGGTGGCCGAGCGTCGCGGTTGGTGTCGCTGTCGGCGCGCTCGATGCTTTGCAGGAACTCCGGCGGCGCCACACCGCTGCCCTCTTGTGACCGCAGGGTCTGCTCCACGACCTTGCGAGTCGCTTTGGAGAGTTTGATGCGCTCGGCGATGTCTTCAGGCGCGGGTCTTTGACCGGTTCCGTTCCGGAGATCGTCGGACGCGCGGTTCCACTTGGTCAGGATCTCGACCATGTAGGAGGGGACGCGCACCGTCTTCACGTTATTGATCAAGGCGCGGCGAATCGTTTGCTGGATCCACCACGACGCATAAGTCGAGAAACGGAAGCCGGCTTCCGGGTTGAACTTCTCGATGCCTTTGAGCAAACCGATGTTGCCTTCCGCGATCAGATCGGGCAGCGCGAGTCCGCGTTGGCGGAAGCGCTTCGCGATCGACACGACCAAGCGCAAATTCGCGCGGATCATGTGCTCGCGTGCGTCTTCGTCGCCGGCCTGCACGAGGCGGCCGAGTGAGACCTCTTGCTCCGCCGTGAGCAACGGAACCTCGTCGATCTCACGGAGATAGGTCTCGAGGCAGCGGTCGGAGGCGATGGTGCGAATCCTGGGTGGGCAGAGCAGGTAGAGAGACCGCGCCAAGCGGACTCTTCACCTGTGACTGTTTCGGCGCCAACTGGGTTCCCTCTGTAGTCCCCTTTTTCATGCGCGGCGAGGGCCTGGGCTAAGATCGGGTGTGGCTCCCCCTGCGATGCCCGACTCTCTCCCCCGTCGGCCGGTGGTTGGGGAGCAGCACTTCGGCGTATCGCTGTCGGCAGTCTCGAGCGAGTTTCAGAGTTCACTCCAGCGAATTCTGGACCTGGGAACAGCGGCGTGGAGCGAGGGCGCTCTGTACGCCCTCTATCAGCAGGCCACGAGCGTCGAAACTTTCCTCGACGACCACGGGGCAAAGCGAAATGCCGCCTTCCACGGGGTGCGCGAGGCGACATCCCGGTTGCGTTGGCTGTGCCTGGCGGCGAGCGCCTTTGCGCACCTCCAAGCGAGGCTTCCGACCTACCTGGCGCCGGATCCGGCAGCGCTCCAGGAGGACTTGGGCAAGCACGTTATCGGACTCATCTCCCGGATCGCGACCCTCATTGAGCGCGCGTCGCAAAGCCTTGTAGAACAATGGCTTACGGCTGGCGCACAGTGGTCCCCTCAAGTTTCTGTGGAGGAAGAAGATCGCGTTCCCCGGCAGAGTTTGCCGGCGGATCGGCCACTGCTCGAGGAGGAGTCTGAGGAAGGAGCGAGCCGCGCAGCTCGCTTTGTCGGCCGATTCGTGCGCCTGTGCGGAGCCTGGGCTCCCGATGCCCGGATCCCCCGGCGCGGGATCGAGGAGTTGCAGGCTTACATGAAACGGTTCTGCTCCGAGCCGATGGCCCGGGTCATCGAGTCGCGCGCCCACAACTTGCAGAGCGAGTTCGATACTCACGTTCGCGGAACTCCGGAGGCGGAGGAATACCCCGGGCTCATGGCTCTGCGCAGCGGGGTCAGCCAGGCCTTCCATCTTTTGGAGGCAATCACGGCATTGACCCACCTTTTTGAGCGCCATTGGTTGCACGAAAAGGAACGTGCCTATCGGGAGAGCTTCGAAGATCTCATGCCTCTGCCCGAATTTCTTGACCTGATTGTGAACGGCTGCATCGTCCGGGCGCACCGCTGCCTCGCTGAACTGCTCCCGGAGGCTGAGGCGATCCTGGAGAGAGTGGCCAAGCCGCAAGAGCGCCGAATCCTGCTTCCGGTCGGCTTGACTCTCCATGCGCGACCGCTGTCCTTGATCGTGGCCGTGGTCAATCACCACAAAACCCCGGTGGAGATGCGCTTGGGCGATGGATCCGCGAATGCCGCGAGCATCATGTCGCTACTGATCCTCGCCGGCTCCCAGATCGAGGCGCGAGAGGTGGTGTTCAAGGGCGCGGAAAACGTGCTGGAAGACCTGCAACTCTTGATTGATTCAGGACTTGGAGAGGATGGTATGGACGCAATCCCGGACCGGGTCCGGAACTATCTTCGTTCCTGAGCGGAGCTTCCGCTAGATTCCCTGTTCCCCACGCGGTACCTTGCCGTC
>JAQBVK010000012.1 GCA_027623585.1 Planctomycetota bacterium | reverse complement strand
GCGAAGCCGTCGAGCGCGCTCTTGAACGGCGGGTTGGCCATCGCGAAGGCTTCCGCGCGACCCATCACGATGCAGTTGGTGATGATCAGGCCGACGAACACCGAGAGCTGCTTGGACACGTCGAACAGGAAAGCCTGCATGATCTGGTCCGCCGCGATCACCAGCGTGGCGATGATCGCAAGCTGCGTGATCACGCGGATGCTGCTCGGGATGCGGTTGCGCAGCATCGAGATCACGGTGTTGGAGAGCACCAACACGAAGGTCAGCGCGGCGCACATCACCAGTGCGGTCTCCAGCTTGGTGGTGACCGCCAGCGCCGAGCAGATTCCGAGCACCTGCAGAGTGATCGGGTTCTGCAGATGCAGCGGCGCGATCAGGATCTCTTTGTGTTCCTTATTCACGGCTGCGCCTCCCGTTGACGCGCAATCCACGCGCCGTAGCCTTCGTCGCCGAGCCAGGTGCGCACGGTGTAGTGCACGCCGCGGCTGGTGATCGTGGAGCCGCTGATTCCGTCCACTTGACGCGACGGGTCGCGTACCGCGCCGTTCTTGACCACTTCGATGACCGGCTGGCCGTCGGCGCCAAGCAGGGTCTTGCCGGGCCACTGCGCTTTCCAGCGCGGATTGTCCACCTCGCCGCCGAGACCGGGCGTCTCGCCGTGCTGGTAATAGGTGATTCCGAGCACCTGCGAGAAATCCTTCTTGACGGACAAGAATCCGTACATCGTGGACCATAGGCCGTTGCCCCACATCGGCAGCACCCAGGCTTCCTTGCCGGGTGTGGTGACTTCGTAGATCAGCAGGCGATTCGGGACGTAGCGGATCTGTGCGCCTTTGGCGTCGGCGGACTCGGTATTGTGCCGCTTAGGGAGCTTCTTCTCGGCATCGAAGTAATCGAGCTTCTTCACGTCGTCGATCATTTGCTTGACCGGTGCGAAGTCTGTCTGGCGCGTCATCTCGCCGCTGCTGCGCTCGACTTCCCAGGTCACGATGGATTTGAACATCTTGGCGGCCTGCTCGAGCGAGGGGTGACCGTCTTCGACCCACAGCCCGGACACGCGCAGGATGTTTTCCTGTTGGTCGAGCAAGCGGTTCGCGTCCTGCTTCGGCTTCAACGCCACCGCCAGAGAGCTCACCGCCAGCGAGCACACCAGGCACAGCACGACGGTGAATCCAAGGATGTACTTGTTACTGAAGTTCAAGGCGACGCGCCCTCCGCTTCATGTTGGTCTTCGTGACGTAGTGGTCGATGGTGGGGGCGAACACGTTCATGAACACGATCGCCATCATCACGCCTTCGGGATACGCCGGATTGAGCACGCGCACCACCACGGTGAGCGCGCCGATCAGAATGCCGTAGATCCAGCGACCGGTGTCGGTCTGCGCGGCGGACACCGGATCGGTCGCCATGAACACCGCGCCGAAAGCGAAACCGCCGACCACCAAGTGCCAGTGCCACGGCACTTCCATGAAGGAATTCACGGCGAGTGCGTTCATCAGCAACACCGTCGCCACCAAGCCGATCACGCAGCCGGCCATCACGCGCCACGAGCCGACGCGCGTCACGATCAGGACGATCGCACCGATCAAACAGCACAGCGCGCTGGTCTCGCCCATCGAGCCGGGCATGAAGCCGAGGAAGGCATCGCTCCAGGACAGACCGGCTGCGTCGTACGCCACGCCCTCGGCGTAAGCGCCGAGCACGGTGGCGCCGGACATGCCGTCGACGACTTGTCCCGCATCGGAGGGCAGCATGCGCCACACGCCGCCGGAAATCTGTCCCGGATAGGCGAAGAACAGGAAGATGCGCCCGGTCAGCGCCGGGTTCAGCACGTTCATGCCGGTGCCGCCGAAGATCTCCTTGCCGATCAGCGTGCCGAAAGCGATGCCGATCGCCACCTGCCACAACGGAATCGTGGGCGGCATGATCAGCGGGAAGAGTAGCGAGGTGACCAAGAAGCCCTCGTTGATCTCGTGCTTGCGCACCGTCGCGAACACCGACTCGATCGCGCCGCCGACCGCGATCGTGACCGCATAGACCGGCAAGAACGCCCACGCGCCGATGCCGAGCGCAGTCATCAGCGAACCGAAGCTGATTCCTCCGGCCACCGCGTCCGCGTGCGCGGAGTCGGCCAGCATCGCCTGCCAGCCGGTGTTGAACAGTGCAAACAGCGTGCACGGCAGCAGCGCGATCACCACCGTGATCATGGTGCGCTTGAGGTCGTTGCCGTCGCGCAGGTGCGGGCCGCTGGTGGTGCGCGTACCGGGCGTGTAGAGGAAACTGTCCGCCGCTTCGTAGAGCGGGTAGAACTTCTCCCACTTGCCGCCCTTGTGGAAGGGCTTGCCGATCTTGTCGAGGGCCTTGCGCAGGAACTTCATTCCTAGCCTTCCTTCTCCATGCGGGTGAGCATGGCGCGGAGCATCGCGGTGATCGGCGTCTTGGACTGGTCCACGTACTCGCAGAGCGCGAGGTCTTCTTCGGCCAACTCCAGCGCGCCGAGTTTTTCGGCGTCTTCGAGTTCGTCCGAGGCGAGCGCCTTGATGAGTTGCGTCGGCAGCACGTCGAGCGGCATCACGCGCTCCCAGACGCCGATCGGCACGATCGCGCGTGGGCTGCCGTTGAGATCGGTGTCGTAGTGCAGCGACTTGGCGCGCAGGAACTTGGCCGGATAGACGTTGGTGATCGACCAGCGCTTGCCGATCGGCACCGACCAGCCGAGCAACTCGCGCTGCGGATCGTCCGCCAGCATCGTCACCATGCGGTCCCAGCGGCCGAGGAAGCCAGCGGGAGTGCCCGGCGTCGCGGTGCGTCCGGACAAAAGCGAGCCGCTGATCAGGCGCACATTGCTGGCGGCCGAGAACGGCGCGAAGGATGTGGTTTCCGCGCCGCGGCGTGTCTCGACGAAGGCGCGTTTCGCCGCGGCCGGTCCGACCACCGCGACGCGCCGCTTGGTGGGCACGCGCCCCGCGCTCAAGAATTCGCCGATGTCGGCGACGTCTTGCGCGGCGACGTGCCACACGCAGCGCTTCGCGCCGACCGGATCGAGCAAGTGGATGTGCGTGCCCGCGAGTCCGGCCGGGTGGGGGCCGCGGAACATCCGCGCCTGCACGCCTTCGATCGGCTTGCCGCCGGCGCTGCGCAGCTCAGACCAATCTTCCTCGGCGCTGGTGCAGAGCCACACCCCGCGCTCGGAAAGCTTCACCAGAGCTTGCAAGCCGGCGCGGAAGAATTCTTCGCGCCCGCGCACCGCCTCTCGCGGTGAGATCGCCAAGGGCTCCGTGTCGATCGCAGTGACGAAGATCGAGCGCGGCCTTTCATCGGAGCGCGCCACGCAGTCATAAGGGCGGCGGCGCAGCGCGGGCCACAAGCCGCTGCCGGCCAGCGCCCCGAGCACGTCTTCGCGCGAAGCGCTCGCCAAATCGGCAACCGATAGGAGCTCTGCCTGCTCCTCGAAGTTCTCGACGCGCACGATCACCGCGAGTACGGCGCGCTTGGCGCCGCGCTCCACGCTCTCGACCACGCCAGCCGCAGGCGATGTATAGATCACCGCCGGATCGCGGCGATCGCAGTAGAGCGGCGTGCCCACCTGCACGCGGTCGCCCTCTTGCGCGAGCATTTGCACCTTCATGCCCCAGGACTCGGGCGGCAAGAGCGCCACACGCCCGGGATCAGGCAATGCCTGGAGCTCGGCGCTCTCGAGGGCACCGGGGACGGGAAGGTCCAGCCCCCGCTGGATCCGGATCAGGCTCATCTTGAGTCGCGAAGGGGATCGGCTCGCCCGCCTGAACGCTGACCCACGAATCGGGTCATCGGCGGACGAAGCCCAAGGGCGGAGATTGTAGGGTCAGCCTCCGCGCGGTGCTTTCGGCTCTTCCTTGGGAACGTCCTGCCGCTGACGCTCACCCGGTGAGAGGCGGATCGCGTCGCTGCGCCAGGAACCGCGCTTCACGAAGTACTCGCCCTCCTCGAGGTCTTCGATCCGCCATTCGCCGCGCTCGTCCGGCTGGGTCATACCCACCCTGCGGCCGTCGGTGGTCTCGACGTGAATCGAGTCGCTCCAGTTGAAGTTGAATCGCTCGGACTCTTCTTTGGGGCCGGTCCAGTTGTGGTCATGACCGTGGAGAACGGCTCCAGGCAGCATGGTGTGCTCCGGAACTCGGACCGGACGATCGCCGGAGACCGTGAAAGGCAGGGAAGTCCACGGCCCCACGCCCTTGCGCTTTGCCTTCACGACCCATTGGCCTTCCGGAACGTCCTGGAACAGGTATTCGCCCTCTTGGCCGCTCGAAGCGCTGGAGGATCCGCCGCCTTCGCCGAACTCGAGCGCGATGGCGCCATCACTGCCGCCAAACATGACGAACCCCATGTGGCCCTGGCTGTTGTCCTTCTCGTCGGGTGAGAACTTCGAGAGGGTCACGCGCGCACCGGCCAGCGGCCCGCTCAAGTCCCGCAGGACTCCGCGCACCTCGGCGCCGTTCAACTTCACCGTTCGCTCCTGCGGACCGACCTGCAGCGTGATTTCTTCGATGGTCTCGGGGGTGTTGCGCCCCGATTTCGCGATCAATTGGTATTCGCCCGCCGTGACCGGGGTCAGCACTGCGACGCCGCGAGCGTCGGTGCGTGTGCCGGAGGCATTGCCGGAGTTCCACCCGGAGTAGTAGTTACTGTTCGTTTCGGTTTTGGGCTCGAGGCGAACCGCCACGTCCGGCGCGGGCGCGCCGCCACGCAGCACGCGCACGGTCACGACCGCGAGGTCTTCGAGCAGAATCTCGTGAACGGTTTGCTCCGCGGCTTCGATGCGCACGGCTTCACCGGGCGGCGCATCGGGCTTCTCGTTCCCGACCACGTTTTCGATCATCAGGAGATCTCCGAAGTACTCCTGATGGACCGCGCCGCCCGCATCGTGCGAAACCTCCCAGCGGCCGGGTGCGAGGTCATTCCACACCGCGCGACCGAGGTGATCGGAAGTCTGGGCCTGAGCATCGACTTCGCGTTCCGGATCTCGAACGCGGATCGAAACGCCGCGCACGCTCTGGCCCGCGCCATCCCGGACCAGCACCACCAGCGCGCCCGGCCGCTCGAGGCGCACTTCCTCTTCTTGATTGCCGCCGCTACTGACGATGCTCGAGTGGAGTCGCGCCCATCCTTCGGCGCGCACGGCGATCTTGATCTCGCCCGTGGCCGGGTCGCGGAAGATCGCGCGTCCGTTTTCGTCGGCGGTGACGCTGTCACTCCAGCCCATGCCCATCGAGCTCTCCGTGAAGTCGCCGCTGATGTCCACCGCGAAGGTCTGGCCGCCGGCCTTGGTGTTGGGCGTGTGCGCATCGACGTGCGCTCCCGGTACCGGCTGGCCGTCCGGATCGAGCACGAGGATGGTCAGCAGCGGATCTCGCTGCACGCGAAGGCGCAGGTCTTCCACGTCGCGCAAGAGATCGAGCGGCATCGTTTCGGAGCCGCCAATGCTCGACGTCACGGACAGGTCGTAGTTGCCCGGTGGAACCAGTGGCAGCGCGAAGCTCCCATCCTCCGCGCTGGTCGCGGTGGCCTTCTCGTCATCCCAGCCCCACGGCGTTTCCTGGTGCAAGTGCACGTCGGCGCCGGCGAGCGGCTGACCGTCGTCGGTCAGCACGGTGCCGGATGCGCGCACGCCGCGCGGAATCGTGATCGTGGCCTGCTCGCCAGCGCGCACCTGCTTGGCGGAACCCATGCCGACCTCCTCGGCGTGCGCGATCAGCAGCGAACGACTCTTCGCGTCGGCCGCGAGCAAAGGCAGTCCTTCGACGCGGAAGGAGCCGCCCGCTGCGGACACCGCATCCGGCTCGCGGTCCGGCACCGGTGGAAGATAGTCACCCCAGAAGAATTGATTTTCGTCCTGCTCGATCAGGAAGACCTTCGCGCCCACGATCGGGCGGCGATCGGTATCCACGACGCGGCCGGTCAAGGCCCCGCCGCGCTCCAATGGCAGCTCGAACTCGTGATCTTCGCCGGCGCCGGTAACTTCCAAGGCTTCAATCGTTCCGGCTGCGTAACGCGGAGCGTTGGCTTCGACGCGCACGCGGCTGCGCGGCACTCCGGAAAAGTAGACGTAGCCGTCGGCGTCGGATTCGGCGTCCTGCAGCAGGGTGTGTCCTTCCCAGAACTCGCCGGCGTCCGCCGCGCGCAGCAGGACCTTCGCACCTGCGAGGGGTGCGCCACCTTCGCCGGTGATGCGGCCGGCGAGCCGTGTCGCTGAGGTCAGCGCGATCTCGCCAAAGTCCGCCACCTCGCCTTCGCGCAAGGGCTGCAACCCACGCGACTGCGTCCGCCAGTACGCCCCGCCGAACTCCACGCGCAAGCCGATGCCGGCCGGGACTTCGACGCGCACCCACCCGTCCGTCCCGGCTGGGATTGCGGGCCACTCGAGTTCGTCCTCGGACTCCGGCGGCAGCGGCATCCAATTGGAGGAATCTTCGTCGGCGCGGATCACCTCGGCCTCGGCGCCCGCGGCGGGATTGCCGTCGCCGTTGACCAGCCGAGCGGTCACGATCGCGGAAGGACCGTCAAAATTCAGCCGCGCGGCACCGTTCGCGGCCGCGCCCGCTTCCCCCGCGCCGTCGATCTCGCTGCGCACGGTGCCGGTCTCCGGCGCTCCAGACGCGCCGCCGGCTGGCACAGCCGCACCCGGCTCGACCTGGACCGCCACTCCGCTCGCGCCGCCTTCATCCTGGATCGGACCGGACGGATCGAACAAGAACAGGAAAGCAAAAGCGCCAAGCAGCCCCAGGACGACGACGGCGAGGATCGTGGATTTCATCGGAGTCGAGAGCTTCGCGGTCGTAGAAAGGGGAACGATGCGCGATCGAGTCCTCCCGCGAAGCTTCTTACTGATCATCCTAGCCGTGGGTTTGGGAATTGGCCTCGTCCGCTCAGGATTCTCGGAGCGGATTCCGGCTGTGACCGACTTGGCGGAACTTTCGACCGCCATCGAGACACTGGCGGCGCGTGTCGCGGACGCCACCGTGACCCTGCACGTGACCGCGAGCGACGAGCAGGGCAACGTAATGAGCGGCGAAGGCAGCGGCTTCGTGGTGGACGCCTTTCTGGGCGTGGTGATCACCAACGCGCACGTCGTGAAGGATGCGAAGACCGTCCGGGTGATTTTCTACGACCGCCGGGAGGAACTCGGCAAAGTGCTCGGGGTGGATCGTCAAACCGACCTCGCGGTCGTGAAGATTCCACCCGGAGCCGCGCGCAAGCAATTGGCATGGGGCGACAGCGACCGGCTACGGCCGGGCAGCTTGGTCATGGCGGTGGGAAGCCCGCTCCAGCTGAACGGAACGACCAGCCTCGGCGTGGTCAGCGCGCTGCACCGCAAGTTGAACACGAGCGCGGACTCCTATGAAGATTTCGTCCAGTTCGACGCCTTCATCGATCGCGGCTCCTCAGGAGGCCCGTTGGTGGACATGGGTGGCGAGGTGGTCGGCATCAACACCGCGATCGGCGCGGGCGGCGGCTCGACCACGTGGAGTGGGATCAGCTACGCGGTGCCGAGCGCGATTGCGCGCCGTTTCTGCGAGGACCTCGCCGAGCACGGCCGCGTGCGCCGCGGTTGGGTGGGCATCCGCGTGGATCGCGTGACCGCGGATCTCGCGAAGAATCTGGGCTTGGATCGGCCGCACGGCGCAGTCCTGCGCTGGGTCGATCCGGATGGACCGGCGATGACGGCCGGTCTCAAGGCGAACGACGTGCTGTTGAACTTGAACGGCGTGGAGATCACCGATTCGACCCACGTGCGTGCGCGCGTTGCGGCCCTGCCGCCGGGGGAGAAAGCCAACTTCCGCGTGTTGACGGGCGGCAAGATCGCGCTGATCGAAGTCGTGATCGGCGAGCTCAAGCAGCAAGAGGACATCTGATCCTCAGCGCGTTCCTCTGATGAAAAAAATGGTGCCGCAGAACCCCCGATCTGCGGCACCCCACTTTCCCTGGCCCAAGGAAGGCCTATCGTTCTCTCACCATGCTGTACCCAGTCCCGGAAGGGAGGTAACGGCGGCCGAACGGAATTCTCTCGGGGCGCGGCTTCGCTTTAGAGGCGCGGGCTGTCGGCCCGATGTTCGTCCCGAATGCGGCTATGGGTGACGCTCGCCGGAGTCGGATCCGGCGTTTCCCCGGCGGCGGGCAGGTAGAGCCGCGCGGCGCCGAAGAAGGCCACCGGGTTGTCCCAGACCAGGCGCTGGATCTCATCGGGGTGGGCGCCGCGTCGTTCCAGCAGCGCGGTGGTCTTCGGCACGCTCAAGGGATCGGCCTTGCCCCAGTCCGCGCTGGAATTGATCAGCATGCGCTCGACGCCGTGGTCAAGCCACAGGTTCACGAAGCGCTCGGCGGTCAGCTTGGTCTGCGGATAAACCGTGTGGCCGGCCCAGTAGCCGCGCTCCAGCACTTCTGCGGTGGTCTCCTCGGTGCTGTGATCGATTACGACTTGCGTCGGCGGCACGCCGAGCTCGCGCAGCACGTCCATGGAGCGGATGGTGCCGCGATGCTTGTCGCGGTGCGGCGTATGCACCATGATCGGGAGCTGCAGCTTCATCGCCAGTTCGATCTGACGCACGTATGCGCGCTCTTCCGCAGGCGTGATCGAGTCGTAGCCGAGTTCGCCGATCGCGACCACGCCATGGCGCGAGGCGAATTCGGGAAGCATTTCGAGCACCTCGTCCGCGAGCCGCTCGTCGTTGGCTTCCTTCGGATTCAAGCCGATCGTGCAACGATGCGTGATGCCGAAGTCGGCGGCACGGCTGCGTTCGAACTCCAGGATCGAAGAAAAGTAGTCCCGGAAGGTGCCCACCGTGGTGCGCGGCTGACCGAGCCAGAAGGAAGGCTCCACGACCGCGCGGATGCCGGCGAGGAACATCGCCTCGTAGTCATCGGTCACGCGCGAGTAGCAGTGAATGTGCGGGTCAAGAATTCGCATCAGTTCAAGCCGCGGCTGCGCGGCTGATCGTCCATTCTACTAGCCGTTGAGGACGGAATGACTTGTTCAGCGTTGCCTTAGCGTCCGCCCTTGCGCGGGCGGCGGCGCTTGTGCTGCACCGGCGGAGTCGGGGCTTGCGGATGCGGCGCAGCGAACGCTTTGCTTTTCCCGTCCTCATCGTCTTTGCCGACGCGGTGCAGGTGTTCGAGACGCGCGCGCACCTTCACATCCATTTCACCGGCCTTGCATCCGGTCAGCAGCTCGATTCCTTGGTCGACGTGGCTGGCGGCATAGACGTGGAAGCGCTTCGCTTTCACCGCGTCGAGCACCTCAGGCGGCAACATTAGGTCGCCGACGTTGGCTTCCGGAATCAGCACGCCTTGCGTGCCGGTGAGCCCACGGAGGCAGCACACCTCGTAGAAGCCTTCGATCTTCTCATTCACCCCGCCAATCGCGAGCACTTCGCCGCGCAGTCCGACTGCGCCGGTGACGGCGAGATCTTGTCGAATCGGCACGCCCGACAAGGCCGAAACCATCGCGTAGAACTCGGTGCTGGATGCGGAGTCGCCGTCGATTGGACCATAGGACTGGTCGAAGATCACGCTCAGCTTGGCCGGCAGAGGGCGATCTTGGCCGTAGCGGAAGCGCATCACGCCCTCGACCTGCAACACGCCTTTGTTGTGGATGGCGCCAGCGAGTTCCACCTCGCGATCGATGCTCGAGTACTGCTCTTCACCCGCTCCGCACATCGCCGAGACGCGCGCCGGGCGGCCGAAAGCCATCGGTCCGAGCCGGATCACGGTCAGCGCGTTGAGGCTGCCGACGCGCGTGCCGGAGGTCTCGATCACGGTGACGCCCTCGAGAATCGTGCGTTGGTGCCACTCGGCTTCCAGCGTGTGCATCTCGCGGAACTTGATGCGAGCGACTTCAACGGCGTCGCGCCCGATGCGCTTCTGCCCCGCGCGCAACGCGTGGTATGAAGCTTCGCGGGCGAAGTCCGCGATCACCGCGATGCGCGAGGACACGCGTGAGCGGCGGCCGGCATCGCGCACCGCGCGCTCGACCAAGGCCTGTAAACCGTCGCGCGTGAACGGCAGCATTTCTTCGCGCGTGCCGAGATCGCGCAGCGTGTGGACCAAACCGGTGACGTTCTCCTTATCGAGCGTCACGCTGTCGTCGAAGTCGGCCTTGACCTTGAAGATGTGGGGGAAATCGAAGTCCTGGTCGTGCAAGCTTTCGTAGAGATCTTCGTCGCCGACCAGCACCACCTTGACGCGGATCGGGATCGCCTCGGGGCGCGCGCCGGTGACGCCGAGCGGGGACAGGCCTTCGAGCGCGTGCACCGCGAGCCGTCCGTTCTGCAAGGTGCGTTTCAGCGCGCGCCAGACTTCGGCTTCCTTGAACACGTCGCGCGCGTTCAGGACAAGGAATCCGCCATCAGCCGAGAGCAGCGAGCCGGGCCGCACCGCCTTGTGGAAGTGGCCGGAGCCGCCGCGGATCACGTGACGCTCGACGGTGCCGAACAGATTCGAATAGTTCGGATGCTGCTCGAAGACGATCGGGCAGTCCAGGTCGCGCAGCGTGCGCACGACGTGAACTTCGAAGACCTCCAATCCCGGGCGCGTATGCGCCGGCGGCGTGTCTTCGTCATTGTCGACGTTCGCGCTGGCGGTGGTTTCGCGGGCTTGGTGCTGCAGGAACAGGCGCGTGTTGTTGAGCGCGAAACGCGCGCAGTCGCCCAGCCAGGCGCCAAGCGTTTCTTCGGCGCCGAGTTCTTCGGCGAGCGCGATGGTCAGGCCTTCGACGGCCTCCTGCACCACCGACTCGTCGAGATTGCGCGCCTCGCGCACCAGCCGCAATCCCAGCGCGCGCGCCTGATGCTGCGCCTTCTCGACTTCGGGAAGCATGCGGTCGCGCGCGGCGCTCAGTTCCGCGGCGCGTTCTTCAGTGACCGCCCCAGCCTTGATCGCGGCGGGCAATTTGTCGGGGCCGAGCAGTTCTTCGCCGATACGCATCAGCACTTCGCGCCTTGAGCCGACCTCGTCCTCGATCACGGTGAGCGACAACCCGGCCGTGGTCAGTCGTTTCTCCAAGCGCTGAAACAACTGCGACTCCGCCTTTTGATAGCGGCGGAACAATCCATGGCGCCTCGCCAAGTGCGGCTTGCCGCGCAGCAGTTTGGGCAACTCGGTGGCGAGCGCGTGCACCCAACGGTCCATGCCCTCGGCGAGCTCCGCCGCGCCGCCGGGCGGCAGCGCTAGGTGCTTCGGCGCGATCGGCCCGTCGAAGTTGTGCACGTAGACGTGATCGCGCGGAAGCACGCAGGCCAAACGCATCTGACGCAGCAGCGAAACCACGATCTCGGCGCGGTCGGTGCCGCCGATGCCGCAGACGAAGACGTTGTAGCCGGGGGCGTCGAGCGCCAAGCCCAGTTCAAGCGCTTCCAAGGCGCGCGCTTGGCCGAACAGCGTTTCGCGCGCAGTCAGGCGGCGGCGGCGCGTCGGCGGAATCCATCCGGCCGGACACGACCAGCGCAGCGCATTCATGCCGAGTTTGCGCGGGGTGTTCGAGGCGGTGGAGGATTTTTTGCGTGTGGCCATCGTCAGCCTCCGTGTCTCTGCAACCTGCCTTCGAGGTAGGCAGTTGCCGTGATGTTGCCTTCGGCGCGAGCGATTTCCAGGGCGCGACGCAGATCCGGCAACGCCTGCTCGATTTGGCCGAGGAAGGCCAGGGTCGCGCCGCGTCCAAGCCAAGCGTAGAGGCGCTCGGGATTCAATTCGATCGCCCGCCCGTACTCGCGGATCGCGATTTCATATTCACGAGCGGCGCCCGCGTCGTCGCCGCCGCCCGCGATCAGACGGCCGAGGTCCACGCGCATGTTGCCCATGTACTCGCGCACGATCGCTTGCTCGCCGCCGAGTTCCACGGTGCGCTGGAAGCGTTCCAAGGCGAGCGCCGGAAAGTTTTCCATCTGCATCAAGGCTTCGCCGACGTGGCGCTCGTATTCAGGCTGATACATCGCCGGCACGTCGAACCAGACGTCGGCGGGATCCAGCGCGGTGGGCTCCTCCGGGGTTCCGACGTCGGGACGCAGTGTGAAACCCAGCAACGGCGCGGCGATCGCGCAGGTGCCCGCGAGTCCGATGCCGAGCGCGCGCGAACCCCGCCCCGCCAGCACGACCAGCCCGAACGGCGCCAGCAAGCAGGCGGCCGGCACCACCGGCAGGCGGTAGCGCGGTGAATACCAGAAGATCACCACGACGGCCATCGGCAACAACAGCATCAGGAGCGCCGGCACCGCTTCGCGTTTGCGTCGCGCCAACAAGGCGATGCCGCCGGCCAGGGCGGGCAACAGCAGCCATCCGGTGGGCAGGCCCGCGGCCGGCAGATGCGTCGGCGGTGGGATGTTGGGGTCGTTGTGCTCCTGCGTGATCTGGTAGATGTCGCCGTAGTGCTGGCCCGCCAGCAGCCAGGCGGCTTTGCGGAGTTCCAGGCGGAGCGCGGCGCCGGGATTCGCAGCCATCCAGTCGAGCCCCTGATGAAGGAAAAAATCGCTGGTGCTCTTCCAGCCCTCTTTGCCGGTAGCTTCTGCAGCGAGGCGATAGGCGCTCTCGTTCTGCCGTTCACGCTCCATCGCGATGCCTTCGAAGGGCGTGTAGATGCCGAAGGCCTTCTCGGCATTGCCGTGAGCGAAGGTCACGCCGGCCTGCGCGCTCAGCAAGATCAACTCCGGGCCTGCCGGAGAATCCTTCGTGGCGACCCAGTTGTGCAGCGCGGCAGGCGCCACCAACGCCAGCGCACAGCCGGCGACGAGCGCGGTCTCGCGCCAGGCTTGCTTTCCGCGCCAGCCGAGCCACAAGGGCAAGAGCGGGAGCGCGAGCAACACCGTTGGGTTGGCGAGCAGATTGAGGCCGAGCAAGGTGCCCGCTCCCGCGAGGCGCTTCGATGTGCGCTGCTCGTCGGCGCGGTGGGCGGCCCACAGGAAGCCCGCCACCAACAGCAACTGCAGGCTCGAGTTCAGCACTCGGTGCGCATAGAAGGCCGGTTCACCGAGCAGCAGGAACAGCGCAGCGGCGGCGAATCCGTATGCCGGGCGGCCGAATCGCGCGGCGCCGAGCCGGAACAGGACGAAGGCGGTGGCCGTGCGCAACAAGGTTTGCAGCACGTAGACGCTCAACAGGCCGCCGCCGCACTTTCGCAGCACCGCGAGCACGTAGGGATAGAGCGGAGCCGAGAAGAAGGGCGTCTCGCTGATGAGCTCGCCGTCGGCGATGCGCTCCGACCAAGACCAATACTCGTCGGCATCGCTCTGCGGAACGCGCAAGAAGGGGTTGGCGTTCCAGCCGCGGTCGAGCACCAGGAACTGGGCGATCAGGTCCGCGAGCAAAAACAGCGCGAGCCAGGTCGCAGGCTTGCGCAGCAGTCCGGATCGAGCCTCCGCCACCGCCGGATTGTAGGAACCCCGCTCGACGGTCTCATCCCGCGGGCAAAGCGGCGAGCATCCGGCGCAGGACCGCACTGCGCTGCTCATCCCCGTTCTGGACCGTGATGCGGAGCGCGCGCATCAACAAGTTGCGCGCCTCAGCGAAGCCATCTGCGTCGCCATGGTCTTCTGCGAGCCTCTGCAGCACGCGCGCGGCGTCGACCAAGGAATCGAGCCGCTCGGGCTCGTGGGAAAGCGCCAGCTGGAACGCAACGAGCGCTTGGTCGTAGGCGGATTTGGCGCCACTTGCGTCGCCTTCGGCGGCGGCGCTCTCAGCCAGAGCGATGTGCGCGCGGCCCATGAGTTCGGCGCTGGCCGCCGGCAGATGGTCGCGATCCAGGGCATATTGGAGCCTCGGAATCGCGAGTTCCGGCCTCTGCCAGGCCAGCATCTGATACCCCACGTGGAACTCGTACTCCGAGCGGTAGCGATCGGTTTCGTCGAGGCGGGTTGCTTGCATCAAGGCGCGGCCGCCGGCGGGAATCAGCGCGAAGGCGGCGAGCAAGGCAGCCTGCCGTGCACGCGAAGGGGCGGTCCATGCGGCGCGGATCGCGCAGGGTGCGAGCAGGCACGCAGGCACGATCAAGGGCAGGCGGTAGCGCGGCGAATACCAGAAGATCAGCACCACCGCGCAGGGGATCAAGAACAGCGCGAGCGCCGGGACGGCGGCACGGCGGCGCTTGCGCGCGAGGAGCCACGCGCCAGCGCACGCGGCAGGCAGCAGCCACGGCGTGGGCACGGATCCGAGTGGCCAGGGCACCGGACGGGGCAGAGTGGCGTCGTGGTTCTCGAGCGCCATGCTGTAGAGGTCGCCATAGTCCTGTCCGAAGAGCAGAAAGCCCGCTTTACGCAGGTGCAACAGCGCCGCCGCGCCGGGATGCGCGAACACCCAATCGGTGCCTTGGGCTCGGAACCAGGCGTCGGTGTTCTTCCAGCCGGGCTTTCCGGTAGCGCGCGCCGCGAGCGCGAAAGCCTCGAAGTTCTGCTTTTGCCGATCGTGAGAAACACCAGGAATGGGGCGATAGACGCCCAGTGCGCCCGGGGCGTTGCCGTGAGCGTAGGTCACGCCGGCTTGCGCGCTGACCAGGATGAATTCGGAGCCGCCGGGTGAATCGCGAGTCGCGAGCGCGTTGTGAAGAGTTGCCGGCGCGATCGCGAGGAGCATTCCGGCGAGCGTCAGGCCGCTGGCGCGCCAACCCGCGCGCGAGCGCGCGCCGTACCACACGGGCAGCGCGAACGCGAACAGCAGCATCGGCGGATTGGCGAGCACGTTGACACCGATCAAGACGCCCAGTCCGAGCAATTTTTTGACGTTGCGCCGCTCATGGAGACGCAAGCTCGCGTCGAGCAGCCAGGCAAGCAGGAACAATTGCAGCGTGCTGGCCACCACTCGCGTCGCGAAGAAGGCCGGCTCGGTCAAGAACAGGAACAGAACCACGGAAGCGAAACCGAGTCCGGGACGTCCGCTCTCGCGGGCCGCAATCCTGAACAGCAGCGCCGCAGTGGCGAGGTGCAGCAGAATTTGAACGGTGAATACGGCGGGCAAGCCAGCGCCGAGTGCGCGCAGCAAGCCCAAGAAGTAGGGATAGAGAGGCGCGGAGAGGAAGGGCGTTTCCGCGACGAATCCGCCCTCCGCGATGCGGCCGGCCCACTCCCAGTACTCGAGCGCGTCGCCGATCGGTTGCGAGAGGAACGGACTCGCACCCCAAGCGCGCGCGGCTCCGAAGGCGAGCAACGCAGCGTCGAAGACGAGCAGCGCGGCGAGCAACAGGGCGGGCCGCGCTCGGAGCGCGCGCAGAATGGACAAGGAACGGATTGTAGGCCGCGGACTCCTGTCCTAGAAGCGCGCACGCCGCGCGCGGAACTCTGTGCTCGGCATGCAAGAACTCGCATCATGGCCTACGAACTTTCCGCTCTTCCTTACGGCAAGTCTGATCTCACTCCGCACATCAGCGCCGAGACTCTGGAGTTTCACCACGGTAAGCACCACGCCGCCTACCTCGCGAGCTTGAACGAACTCATGGGGCGCGACGCTTCAAAGAGTCTGGAGGCCCTGATCAAGACCACCTCGGGCGCGCTGGCCAGCGCGATCCAGCGCGACTTCGGGTCCGCGCAGGAGTTCGTCGCGAAGTTCAAGGCGGCCGCGATGGCGCAGTTCGGCTCCGGTTGGGCTTGGCTGGTCGCGTCCGGAGGAAAACTCGAGATCGTCACGACCAGCAACGCGGGCTGCCCGCTCACCGAGGGCAAGCAGCCGCTGCTGACCTGCGACGTGTGGGAGCACGCCTACTACCTCGATTTTCGCAACCCGCGGCCTACCAGTAGACCGAGAGCCCGAGATACGGGCCGTTGACGTTGAGGTCGATGTCGAAGTTGGCGTCGCCGACCGTGCCTTCGACATCCATCATGATCGCGCGGTAGCCGAGCATGATTTCTACGTTGTCCCACGGCTCCCAGTGCGCCGCGATGTCGAAGTCGACGTAGAGGATGTCGGCGTCATCGAAGTCGGCCTCGAGCCCCGTCACTTCCGCTCCGATTCTGCCCAGGAAGGGCACCCGGACGTCTCCGCGGAGTCCGATCATCGGGACCGGCGCCGACTCGCCCTCGAGGATCGTTTGCACGTCGCCGATGGCGACCGAGCCGCTGCCGCCGCCGGAGGATGCCCTCGCTTCGCGCGCGATCAGGTCGAAGCGGTCGAACTCCACGAAGTCAATGCCTGCCAGCACCGCGATGCGCGCGGCGGGTGTGTTCAGCAGGTCCACGCCGATCATCAGTTTGGTGACCGACAGGTCGAGTTCGCTGCTGATCGAGAGATCGCCGGAGATCGGCACGCCGGCAAAGCGCGTCGCGCCGGTCACGTCGCCGTCGTTCGAGCCGTCGTAGCCGAACTGCGCGATGGAGAGTTCGAACGGCGCGAAGCCCACGCGCGCGCCGTAGTACGCCGCGACCTCGGTGTTGCGACTCACGTCCAGGTCGCCTTCGAAATCGAAGCCGCCGCCCGAAGAATCGTTCACCGTGATGTCGCGTCCGCTGGCGTCCATGCCGGCGGCGATCACGCTGCCGAAGGCGGAGGCGTGCAGGTCGCTCCAGGCCGCGCCGCCGGGAATCGCGCAGGCGGGTAGCAGTAAGGCAGCGGCGAGCGCGGCGCGCAGAAGAAATACCGGATTCGCGGAACGCACGAGTCCAGTCTGCGCCTTCGGGAGCCTCGACTCAAGCGCGGCGCTTGCAGTGGCGCGTGGCGGCTGGGATCGTGGAGCGGATGGAGCCGCCGGACCCGCTGCCGATCAGCCTGGTGGTGATCGCTCAGAATGAAGAGGCGCGGCTCGAGGACTGCCTGCGTAGTGCCCGTTTCTGCGCGGATCGCTTCGTGCTTGATGGCGGATCTACCGACGGCACGGTGGAGTTGGCGCGCCGGCTGGGTGCCCGCACGGCCTGGTCTTCACCGCCGTAATCCTCGAAGGACACCGAGAAGAAGCCGACGCGCGCGTC
>JAQBVK010000332.1 GCA_027623585.1 Planctomycetota bacterium | reverse complement strand
TGAGCGCGGCCGCGAGGCGCAGGCGGCGGCGCAGTCCAATACCGCGCCGGGCCTCTCCGGCTGTTCGGATCTGGATGCGATCCGCACCACGGCGCGTGCGCGCAGCCTCGACGGCCTCGAACTCCGTTCGGTTTCGGAGACCTTGGCCCGTGCCGGCGCGCTGCGCAGTTGGACCTCCGGGCGCCGCGACCGCGCGACGCTGCACACTTGGATTCATGCCGCACCGTGGCCGCAAGACCTGATGGAGGCGATCCGGGTCGCGGTGGATCCGCGCGGCCGCGTCCTCGACGAGGCGCATCCCGGCTTGGCGAGGGTCCGCGTCGAGTTCGGCAACCTGCAAGAGAAGCATCGCCAACGGCTCGACCAAATCGCCGAGGACTGGCATGCGCGGGGCGCTTTGCGGCAGCGTGCGCCGGTGCGCCGCGGCGACCGCATGGTGCTGGCTTGTCGCAGCACCGGGTTGCCGCGAGGTTACGGCATCGTGCACGACCGTTCGCAGAGCGGCGACACGCTGTTCGTCGAGCCGGGACCGGTGGTGGAGCTCGCGAACCGGGTCGAGGAAGCGCGTTTACGCGAGAAGCGGCTCGAGAACGAGGTGCTGCACCAACTCACCGCCGAACTCCTGCGTGCCGGCGATCGGCTCACGCGCGTGGATGCGATGCTCGCCGAGGTGGATCTCTGCTTCGCGGCGGCGTTGTGGGCGGAATCCTGCGCGGGCGCTTGGCCGCGACTGGTCGAGGCGGAAGAATCGATGGTGCTCGCCCGCGCGCGCCACCCCTTGTTGCTCGCCGAGCACGGGGTGGACGCGGTGGTGCCGCTCGATTTGGAGCTTGGCAACGCCTACGACCTGTTGGTGGTCACGGGACCGAACACCGGCGGCAAGACCGTGGTGCTGAAAACGGTCGGTCTGCTCGCGTGCCTCGCGCGTTGCGGTCTGCCGCTGAGCGCCGCGGCGAATAGCCGCGTGCCGCTGTGGCGCGGCGTCGGCGCCGACGTGGGGGACGCGCAATCTCTGCAAAGCAGCCTGTCCACCTTCAGCGGGCACTTGCGGCGGATGTGCGCCTTGCTCGCCTCGGCGGGCCCCGGGCATCTGATCCTGCTGGATGAATTGGGCACCGGCACCGATCCCGAAGAGGGCGCGGCCTTGGGCCAAGCCTTGGTGGAACGTTTCCTTGCGCTCGGCGCGCGCGTGATCGCGAACACGCACCTCGGCGCATTGAAGACCTTTTCGCTCGGTGCGCCGCGCGCGGAGAACGCCTCCATGGAGTTCGATCCGCTGACCCTGGCGCCATCCTTTCACCTTTTGGTGGGAGTGCCGGGCGCGAGTCACGCGGCCGACGTTGCCGAGCGGCTCGGTCTCGAGCGGCCGATCGTGGAGCGTGCACGGGCGCTGGCGGCGCGCGGCGGTGCGGCCGAGCGCGTGTTGGCCGACGTCGGGCGCGTTCGCCGCGAAGCCGAAATCCTGCGCAGCGACGCGGTGCTTCGCGCCGAGGAGAGTGAGTCGCGCTCGCGGGAGATGGCGGACGAGGAGGCCCGTTCGCGCGAGCGGCAGGCTTTGCGCGAGCTGGAGGCGGAACTTTCGGCGCGGAGCCTGATTGCCGCGGTGGAGGAGCGTCTCGAACGCGAAGCGGGCGCCCTTGCCGGCCGGCTGCGCAGCGGCGAACGCGAGGCTTTCGAGAGTTTGTGCCAGGCGATCCGCGGTGATTTGGCTGCGAGTGCTCCGGCACAACGCTGGCGGGAATTCATTGGAAAATTGAAGAAGGGGGAGCGCGTGTGGGTTCCGAAGCTGCGCGAACGGCTTGTGGTCTTGAAAGTGGACCGTCAGCGCGAGAGAGTGAGGGTGCGCCACGAGGGACTCGAGTTCGAGTTGCCGTGGCGCGAGTTGACGTGGACGGAACCGCCTCCGCCGGAATTGAGCCCGAACCCAGATGCCTGAGGGTCCTGGTGCTGGACAACGATCGCACCATGCGTGACCTGTTGGCCTTCGCCCTCCGCAGCCGCGGGCTGGAGGCCGTGGCCGTGGGCGAACTCGATGAGGCCGAAGCCGCGCTCGAGCAGTCCGACGGGCTGCTGCTCGATTTCCAGTTGGGTGGTGGACACACCGGTGCCGAGGTGGCGAGGCGTTGGGCAGTTGAACAGCGCTTGCCGCCGTTTTGGCTCGTGACTGGGATGCCGGAGGATCCGGAAGTGCAGTCCTTGAAGGAGTTGAGGCAGTTGATCGGCGTGGTGGGGAAGCCGTTCTCGCTGTTGGACCTAGCGGAGGGAGTGGACAACACCCTCCGGAAGCTGGCCCCGTCGGCTGGAGGTGAGGAACCCTTAAGCCTTGATACTGAAACGACTTACGTCCCGTTGGAGCCGCAACCCTCACAGCAGGCCACATTCCCTCCCGAACTCTTTGTTGCAGAACGGGATCCAGAAGGGGACCTCCACTCAAAGGGGCCAGCTTCCGTTTGAGTACTCCTCTCTCCTCCGGTCTCCGCTGGCTCACCGCCGGTGAGTCCCACGGTCCGTGCCTCGTTGCCCTCCTCGAGGGTCTTCCAGCCGGCCTTTCGCTCGATCTCGAGGCGATCCGAGCAGGCCTCCGCCGTCGCTGGGAGGGTCCCGGCCGTGGTCCGCGCGCCAAGTTCG
>JAQBVK010000331.1 GCA_027623585.1 Planctomycetota bacterium | reverse complement strand
CGGTGAGCGCAACACGTGCAGCGCGATGCGCTCCGCGCTGCGCGGTCCGATGCCTGGCAGGCGCGCGAGCGCGCGCACCAAGCGCTCGAGGGGCTCGGGGAACGCCACTTCCGATTAGTGCAGTCCAGGCAGGCCGAGTCCGCCGGTGACCTTCTTCATCGCTGCCGAGGACTCTTCCTCGGCGCGGCGCAGCGCTTCCTTGACCGCCACGGTGACGAGGTCTTCGAGCATGCCGACGTCGCTCGGGTCGACCACTTCGGGCTGAATCTTCAGCGAGATCAACTCGCGGCTGCCGTTCACTACGGCACGCACCGCGCCGTTGCCGGCCGCTCCTTCGAAGTGGCGTTTGGCCAGTTCTTCCTGCAGTTCCTGCACTTGTCGCTGCATCTTCTGCGCTTGGCGCAGCAGACCGCCGAGATCTCCGAGACTTCCTGCCATGGTCAGATTCCGAACTGCCGATTAAGGCTCTTCCTCTCGCCCGCCGAAGGATTCCAGCAACTTCTGTCCGAGGTCGTCCGTCGCGCGAGCCGTGCTCGTGATGCGGAATTCCCAGGGGCCCGGGCTTCCCGGAAGTTTCGCGAGCGCAGCGCGCTCGGCTGGATCATCCAGCATAACGCGCTCCCGCGGAGGGAGCTCGCGCAGTTCGACGAGCACGCCCTGCTCGCCGATCTCGCCGTGGATCACGTTGCGACGGATCGCTTCGGCGAGGGCTGGGCGACGGCGCGTCAAGGCCTCGAGCAGACCTTCGAAACTGCTCGCGACGACGGGCGCTGCGGGCGGCGCGGGCGCTGCGGGCGGCGGTGCGATCGCAGCCGGAGCCGGCGCCTCCGCCACCTGGGAAGGGATCGGCGCGACCGAGGGTGTGGCGCGAACTTGCGGCGCCGGCGGTGCGGTCGACGCGCCACCTTGCAAGGCCTGGACGAGTACGCCGAGATCCAAGAAAGCTCCGAGGCGCGCGGCGCGCAGCAGCGTCCACTCGAGCAGGGCGCGGGCGGCGAGCGGCGAGCGTTGGAGGCGGCCTTCGAGTTCGAAGAGCATGCCGAGAATCGCCTCGAGGCGGTCGCGGCCGAGCTGCTTGGCCAACGCACGCATGCGATCGCGACGCGCCGGTTCCGGTTCCACCCCCAGCGCGTCTTCCCCGAGCAAGGCGACGTGGAGCAAATCGCGCAGCGACTCGGAGCCCTGCTCCACCAAATCGCGCTCGGTGCCTCCCCGGGCGAGGAACTCGGAGATCGCGCGCAGCACGTCGGCCGGGCGGTCCTCGGCAACGGCTTCGAAGAGATCGAGCCAACGCTCAGGGCGCGCAAGGCCGGCGACCATTTCCAGGTCATCCAGCGTGACTCGCCCGTCGGCGGACGAGATCGCCTGGTCGAGCATGCTCTCGGCGTCACGCAGGCCGCCGCGACATCCGCGCGCCAGCGCCGCGATCACCTCGGGCGACACGTCCACGCCCTCACGCGTGCAAACCATCGTGAGTTTGGTGCGCACGTCCTCCTCGCGCAAGCGCCGGAACTCCAGCACTTGGCAGCGTGAGACGATGGTGTCGGGAATCTTGTGCGGATCCGTGGTCGCAAAGACGAAGATCGCGTGATCGGGCGGTTCTTCGAGAGTCTTCAGCAAGGCGTCGAAGGCGGGCCCCGAGAGCCGCTGCACCTCGTCCACGATCCACACCTTGCGGCGATCACGCAGCGGGCGCGTCGCCACCGCATCGCGCAGATTGCGCACGTCCTCGACGCCGTTGTTGGAAGCGCCGTCGATCTCGATCACGTCGAGGTCGCCGCCACGCTCGATGTCATGACAAATCGCGCACTCGAGGCAGGGCTCTGCGGTCGGTCCGCGCTCGCAGTTCATCGACTTGGCGAGGATGCGCGCGGTGCTGGTCTTGCCCACGCCGCGCGGCCCGACCAGCAGATAGGCCTGGCCGACGCGTCCGCGTTCCATCGCGCGCGAGAGCGCGCGCACCACGTGCTCCTGGCCGATGACGTCGGCGAAGGTGCGTGGCCGGTATTTGCGCGCGAGGACGCGATACGGCGCGGACGGAGCGCTCTCGGCCATCGTTGAATGTTATCAGGACGGGACGGAAGCACCGTCGTCGAAGAAACCGTCGGAGCCGGAGGCCCGGCGACCCGCGGCACCCGCGCCATGCCGCTTAGGGCTGCTCCGTTCCCGGTCTGACCCGGTTCACGGCCTGCGCGCTGCGCGGGGCCGAACCCCCGGCTCCGACGGCTGCTTCACATGGCGGAGAGGGAGGGATTCGAACCCTCGGTGCCTTGCGGCACACGCGCTTTCCAAGCGCGCTCGTTCGGCCACTCCGACACCTCTCCTGATTGTGAATCCCTGTCTGTATGGCGGAGAGGGAGGGATTCGAACCCTCGGAGACCTTTCGACCTCACTGGTTTTCGAAACCGGCCCGTTCGACCACTCCGGCACCTCTCCGGACAGGGCCGCCTAGGATAGCGGAGCGTTGCGCCGGGGCTAGTGCCATCACGAGGAAGCTGCACCGGGCGGCGGCGCCACCCCGCCGCGGCGAACGCGAAAAAACTCCTGCAGCAGGCGGGCGCTGTCCTCGGCGAGCACGCCGCCGCGCGCCTCGACCCGATGGTTGAGGCCGGGCAGTTCCAGGAGCCGCGCGAGCGACTC
>JAQBVK010000330.1 GCA_027623585.1 Planctomycetota bacterium | reverse complement strand
GCGCGCAACATGCAGAACTTCACGCTGCTGAAGGCGATCGCGGCGCCGGGGCAGCCGGTGCTGCTGAAGCGTGGTCTCGCGGCGACGGTGGAGGAGTGGCTCTACGCGGCGGAGTACCTCTGCGCGCACGGTTGCCCGCAGGTGATTCTCTGCGAACGCGGCATTCGCACCTTCGAAACGGCAACGCGCAACACTCTCGACCTCACCGTGCTGCCCGTGCTGCGCGAACTCACGCACTTCCCCGTAATCGTGGATCCGGCGCACGCGGTCGGCATCGCGCGCTTCATTGCGCCGCTCGCGCGCGCCGCGATCGCCTGCGGCGCAGACGGCTTGACCGTCGAAGTGCATCCACGGCCCGAGGAAGCGCGCAGCGATGGCCCGCAGGCGTTGCTGCCCGCCGAGTTGATCGCGCTGGTCGCGGATGCGCGTCTGCTCGGTGCGATTTTGCGGTAGCACTTATGCTCCACCACGACGGATCGCTAGGTAGGCCTTAGAATCCGCCCATGGCACGCGTCGCGATTGCTACTTGCCGGTTGCTGCCGGAGCCTGATCCGGATCAAGAATTCCTGCTTCAGGCCTTGCATGCGCGCGGACTTGAGGCGGAGATGCTGGCCTGGGACGATCCGGCGACTCCACCGCTTGAGGATTTTGCGCTGATCGTGCTGCGCAGCACCTGGAACTATCCGGAGGATCCGGACGGCTTTCGAACCTGGTGCGAGCGCGCGGCTGCGGCGACGCGGCTTCTCAATCCGCTGCGCGCGCTGCGTTGGAATTTTCACAAGCGCTACCTACTCGATCTGCAGGTGCGTGGCATCCCGGTGGTGCCGACCGCGTTGCATGCGCGCGGCTCGGACGCGGACCTGCTCGCGACGGCGGCCGAGCGCGGTTGGAGCGACGTCGTCGTGAAGCCGGCGATTGGCGCCGCCTCCTTCGGCACACGACGCTTCCCACTCGGGAACGCGTCCATCGACTCGGAAGGACGTAGTTTCCTTGCCGCCATGCTGCGTGAGCGTGACGCTCTGGTGCAGCCTTACCTGCGCGAAGTCGAAGCCGTCGGCGAACGCGCGCAGGTTTGGATCGCGGGCGAACTCACGCACTGCGTTCGCAAAGAGCCGCGTTTTGCCGGGCAGGACGAGAGCGTGTCCGAGGCGCTGAAGCCTTCCGCGGAAGAGCGCGTTTTCGTAACGCGCTGTCTCGAGGCACTGCCGAACGACGTGCGACGCGATCTGCTCTACGCGCGCGCGGACTTGATCCGTCTCGACTCGGGCAATCTGGTGCTCGGCGAGTTGGAGTTGCTCGAGCCCTCGCTGTTCCTCGCGCAGCATCCGCCGGCGCTGGACCGCTTGGCGGAGGCCATCAAGCAAGCGAGTTCCATGGCGGCGTCGGCACCTTAGGGTGATCGGACGGACTTCGAGCTTCCTGCCTGCTTCTACTTGAACAGGTGTCAGGATTTGGAGTGGGGTGAAGACGCTCCAGAACTCTCGCTGCTCGAAGAAGCCGCGATCGATGGCGTGCCTGAGGGCTTCAGCCTCGTTCGTCGGACACCAGCGGCACGAAACGCACCGGGAACAGGCGGCGCGAGAGGGTGGGACCACGATCCGGATCGCGCCACCAGGCTTCGAGTTCCTGACTCGCATAGCCGCCGACCGGTGCGACCAGGCGCCCCCCTGGCGCGAGTTGAGCGAGCAACTCGGGCGGCGGCTCCGGGACCGATCCGCTGATCAGAATGGCGTCGAAGGGCGCGAGTTCCGGCCAGCCGAGCCAGCCGTCGCCTGATCGGATCGCGAAGTTGCGCAGGCCGAGAACGGAAAGCCGCTCCTCCGCGGCGCGCGCAACCGCGGCATCGCTCTCGATCGCACACACCATGCTCGCGAGCCGGCACAGCAGCGCGGTGGTGAAGCCGGTGCCGCTGCCGACGTCGAGCACGCGCTCGCCGCCGCGCAGTTGCAGCGCTTCGAGCATCGCGGCGACGACGAAGGGTTGCGAGAGGGTGACACCTTCGGCGATCGGCACGACTTCATCCTCGTTCGCGAGATGCTCCCAGCCGAGCGGACAGAAGGGCGCGCGCGAAACCTCACGAAAGGCACGCAGCACGCGGGCGTCGCGAATGCCGCGACGGGACAAGAGGCTCACGAGGGCGTCCGGACTGGAATCAGCCATCGGCGTCTTGGCGGAAGCAGCGGGGGGCGGTCATCCGGCTCCGATCGTATGATCTGCGTCATGCGCTCGATGCCTTGGCTCGCTGTTCCGATGGTTTGGACGCTGATCGCAGCGATACTTCCGGCGCAGGGTTCATGACCTGCTTGAAGCAGCACGTCGGTGCCCGAGGGGCCCCGACTGGAAGCCGGTGCGGCTTCCGAAGGCCAAATTGACGATCACTGGCGCATGCGCCTGTCCTTCGCGGCATCGCTGAACAACGACGGCAGCCATTTCGAGGACGAGGGCATCAACGCCTCCGGCGCCACGGTGCCTGCGCCGCTGCACGAGCACCTTGTGCGATTGGACGCCTGGCGCACCGTCTTCGACTTGGAGTACCTCGCCGCTGAGGACTTGGCCTTCCGGCTGAAGATGCCCTTCGAGTTGCGCGATCGCAGCGCTTCGATCCGCGAGGTCGCGCCCGCCTCCGCGGCCGAGCGCGCGAAC
>JAQBVK010000011.1 GCA_027623585.1 Planctomycetota bacterium | reverse complement strand
TCCGACTCATCGAAACCAGGAGCCGCGCTCACCTGGGTGAGCGCCGGCTTGCCCTCGGTCAGCGTTCCAGTCTTGTCTACGACGAGCACGTCCACCATTTCGAGATGATCCAGCGCTTCCGCATCCTTCAGCAAGATGCCCGCGCGCGCGCCGCGGCCGGTGCCGACCATTACCGACATCGGCGTGGCGAGACCGAGCGCGCAGGGGCAAGCGATGATCAGAACCGCGACCGCGCTGGTCAGCGCCATCGCCGGATGTCCGAGCGCGATCCAGGTTGCGAAGGTGGCGATCGCGATCAGAATCACCACCGGCACGAAGATCGCCGACACGCGGTCCACCAATTTTTGGATCGGAGCGCGGCTGCGCTGCGCTTCCCCCACCATGTGGACGATGCGGGACAGCAGAGTGTCGCCGCCGACCTGCTCGACGCGCATCACTAGACTGCCACTGCCGTTCAAGGTGCCGCCGGTGAGGCGATCGCCTGGACGCTTCTCGACCGGGAGTGACTCGCCGGTCATCGCCGACTCGTCCACCGCGCTCGCGCCGTCCATCACTTCGCCGTCGAGCGGCACGCGTTCGCTCGGCCGCACGCGCAATCGATCGCCGACGCGGACGTGTTCCACCGGCACGTCCACCTCTCCGTGTTCAGTGATGCGACGCGCCGTCTTCGGTGCTAGCGCGAGCAAGGCGCGCACCGCTGAACGCGTGGCGCCGCGCGCGCGCAACTCCATCACTTGACCGAGCAGCACCAGCGCGATGATCACTGCCGACGCTTCGAAGTAATAGTGTCCGCGCATCTCGACGGGAATGCGTTCAGGCCAAAGCATCGCGAAGACGCTGTAGACAAAAGCCGTGCCAGTGCCGATCGCGATCAGCGTGAACATGTTCAAGCTGCGGCTCATCACCGAGGCCCAACCGCGCGCGAAGAAGGGCCAGCCACCCCAGAGCACTACCGGCGTGGAGATCACGAGCTGCAGCCAACCCGGTCCGATGCCAGCCATGGCCAGGACTAGCAGCGGTAAGGCAAGGACGCTACTCGCCAAGAAGCGGCGCTGCATGCTCGCGAGTTCAGGATCAATTCCTTCCTCAACGCTCGCCGCCACTGGCTCCAACGCCATACCGCACTTCGGACATGAGCCGGGCCCGTCTTGCACCAGTTCAGGGTGCATGGGACAGGTGTGGCGCGTGCCGTCGCCGATGCCGGTCACTCTACCGCCTGGGCGGCGGAATGGCCTTGCGGGTGCGCACGTCGAAGGTGGCGCCTTCGGTGAGCACGTGGAGCCGGATGTTGGTCACAGTTACCGGCGCCGCGCGGTGGGCGGAATCCATGGTGCTGGCCTCCAACTCGGAGGGGTCCACCACCGTGATCGCGCCGCTGCCGACGACTTCGATGCAGTCGTTCGGATCGAGGAAGGCCGCGGTGTCCTCGTCGAGGCCGATGCCGATCAGGCGCGGGTTGTAGGAGATTGCGCTCAAGAGACGGCTCAAGCGATCGCGTTGCACGAAGTGCTGATCGATGATCGCGAGTTGGGTCAAACCCATGCCCGGCGCGAGTTGCACCTTGTCGGCGCGCGGGACGCCGCCGTCTTCGCCGTAGGCGATCATGTGCTCGGACAAGAATGAGGCGCCAGCGCTGGTGCCGGCGACGTGCAACTCGTCGTCGCGATTACGGTCGCGAATCAAATCGGTGACGCGGGTGCCGCCGATGGTGGTGGCCAGGCGCAATTGGTTGCCGCCGGTAAAGAATACGGCGCTGGCTTTGCCGAGAAAACTGAACCACTCATCATTGGCGGCGTCGGCGCGCGCCTCGTACGCGAGCACCTGGACCTCGCGCACGCCGAGGTCGCCCTCGAAGATGCGCGCGTAGTTGCGGCCGGTTTCGCGCAGCGAGGACGCGGTGGGAATCACCGCGATGCGCGCGTGCTTGCCGCCCGCGACCTTCGCGAAGCGACGCAAGATCGCCTGGTCGCGGAGTTTTTCTTCCGCGCCCCCGATCGGGATGATGAAACCGCGCTGTTCACTCATGCTGTCAACCGAGTTCTTCGGCGAAGTCTACCCCGCGAACCCGCCTAGCGCGCGCTCAATGACGCCGGCTTGTTCGGCGAGGTGACGCGAGTAGGTGCCGGTAGCGGGGCTCGCGGCCGAGGGACGACCCGCGTATTCAGCGCGGACACCACCGTCGGCGAGGCGATCGGCGGCGAAAGACCACGCGCCCATGTTGCGCGGCTCTTCTTGCGCCCAGATCCAGGCGGCCTTGCCGTAGCGCTTGGCCGCCGCAGCGATCGCGGCGCGCGGGAAGGGGTAGAGCTGCTCGAGGCGCAGCACGGCGACGTCGGCGCGGCCGCGCTCGTCGCGCGCGCTGATCAGATCGTGGCCGAGTTGGCCGCTGCAGAGGATCACGCGCTTGACCTGCTTGGCGTCGGCGGAGGCGTCCGCGAGCAAGGGCTCGAAGCGCCCGGCGGCGAGCGCGCCGATCGGGCTCATCGCGCGCGGATCGCGCAACAGCGACTTCGGTGTGAACACGATCAGCGGGTGCTTCATGCCTTCAGCGACGTGTCGCCGCAGCAGATGGAAGTACTGCGCGGCGGTGGTGCAATTGGCAAGCGTCAGATTGCCCTCGGCACACATCTGCAGCCAGCGCTCGATGCGCGCGCTGCTGTGTTCGGGACCTTGACCGTCGTAGCCATGCGGCAGCAGCATCACGAGACCGCTGGTCTGCCCCCACTTGGCGTGACCGGCGGCGACGAATTGATCAATCGGAATCTGCGCGCCGTTGCCGAAGTCGCCGAATTGCGCCTCCCACGCGACGAGGGTGTTCTCGGCGGCTTGGGTGTATCCGTACTCGAAGGACACCGCCGCCTCTTCGGAGAGCAGCGAAGAGCGGAACTCGACGCGCGCGCCCTCACGCAAGCCGGCCAGCGGCACGTGATCGGCGCCGGTCTTCTGATCGCGGATCACGGCGTGACGATGACTGAAGGTACCGCGTTGGCTGTCCTGCCCGGTCAGACGAATGCCGACGCCGTCCTGGATCAACGTGCCGAGCGCCAGCGCCTCCGCGCAGCCCCAGTCCACGTCCTTGGCGCCGCGCACCATCTCTTCGCGCCGCTTGAGTTGGCGCAGCAAGTTGGGGTGCACGGTGAAGCCTTCCGGCATCGCGTTGCTGCGATCGATGATCGAAACTAGTGTTTCGGAAGCGACGCCGGTGTCCGGGGCGTCAGCTTCGCACCAGTCGGCGGCGTGGTCGTCGCGCGCGAAGATCTTGGGCTGCACGTCGTCCTGGGTGACGGGCTTGCCGCCGCCCTGCGCGCGCCACGCCTCCAGCGCCTCGCGCAATCGCTCATCATAAGCGGTGGCGATCTGCTCGGTTTCCTCGCGACTCATGTCGCCGCGCCGGCCCAGGAGATCGATGTAATTCTGACGCACGCTCGGGTGCTTTGCGATGCGTTGGTAGAGCAGCGGCTGCGTGTAGGCGGGCTCGTCGCCCTCGTTGTGGCCGCGGCGGCGATAACCGATCAGGTCTATGACGACGTCGGAGTGGAACTGCCGTTGGTAGTCCACCGCGACGTGCGTGGATCGCAGCACCGCCTCCGGGTAATCGCCGTTCGCGTGCAGGATCGGGGCCTGAATCGCCTTGGCGAGATCGGAGCAGTAGTACGTGCTGTAGCAGTCGTCGGGACCGGCGGTGAAGCCGATCTGGTTGTTGACGATCAGGTGGATCGTGCCCCCGGTGCGATAACCGGCGAGTTCGCTCATCTGCAGAGTCTCGGCGACCACGCCTTGCCCGGTGAAGGCAGCGTCGCCGTGCACCAGAATGCCGACGGTCTGGCGGCGCTCGGCGTCGCCTTCGCGATCCTGGAAGGCGCGCACCATGCCGCAGACCACCGGATCCACCGCTTCGAGGTGGCTGGGATTGGCGGTGAGGATCACTTCGATCTCGCCGCCTCCGGGCGTGGTGTAAGTCCCGCGCTGGCCGACGTGGTACTTCACGTCGCCGCTGCCCTCGGGCATCTCCGGCAGCGCCACGCCTTCGAACTCCTTGAAGATACGTTCGTAGGGTCGCCCGAGAATCGTTCCCATGAGCGCGAGACGACCGCGGTGCGCCATGCCGATCACCACGCGCTTGACGCCGTCTTCCGCGAGGCGGTCGAGCATCTCGGCGAGCGCCGGCAGCATCATGTCCGAGCCTTCCAGCGAGAAACGCTTGGTGCCCGGATAGCGCGTGTGCATGAACTGCTCGAAGTTCTCGGCCTGCACCAGACGCGAAAGAATGCGCTTGCGATGTTCGAGCTCGAAGACCGCCTCGTTGCGGCGCGGCTCGATGCGCTCGCGCATCCAGGTCTTGCGCTCGAGGTCCACGATGTGCATCGCCTCGGCGGTCCAGCGGCGGCAGTAGGACTCGCGCAGCACCTCGAGCACTTCGCGCAGGGTCATCACGCGCTTGCCGCAGAGGCCGTCGGTGAAGAACTCGCGATCGAGATCCCAGATCGTGAAGCCGTACCAGTCCGGATCCAGCGAGGGATGCAAGTCGGGCGCGTATTCGAGCGGATCGAGGTCGGCGATTTGGCAGCCGCGCGTGCGATAGGCGCTGATCAACTGCCAGACGCGCGCCTGCTTGTCGGTGACGCGCGTGTCGCTGGCGGCGCTGGCATCGCGTTCGACGCGCGCAGGGCGCCACGGCACCCGCAGGCTCTTGAAAATCTCTTCATAGAAGCCGTCGGCGCCGTCGAGCAG
This sequence comes from Planctomycetota bacterium, assembly GCA_027623585.1. Lineage (GTDB taxonomy): Bacteria > Planctomycetota > UBA1135 > UBA1135 > UBA1135 > JAQBVK01. The sequence continues at coordinate 12,440 of JAQBVK010000011.1, read as the reverse complement.
CGCTTCGAGGCGCTGCAGCAGCCGCGCGCTCTCCGCGCCCTGCACGGTGCGGTGGTCGTAGGTGCTGGTGACGGTCATCACCGGGCCGATCGCCGAGTCGGCGAGCGCCTGCGCGCTCATGCCGCGCACGTGGACTGGCACTCCGATCGCGCCGGTGGCAAGAATCAGCCCCTGCCCCTTCATGAGGCGCGGCACCGAGGCCTCGGTGCCGATGCCGCCCGGATTGGTGAGCGAAAAGGTGGTGCCCGCGAAGTCCTCGGCGGTCAGCGCGTTCTTGCGCGAGCGCTCGATCACGTCCTGGTAGGCGTGGTAGAACTCGAGGAAGTTCATCGCCTCGGCGCCCTTGAGGTTGGGCACCACCAGCGAGCGTCCGCCGTCGCGGCCTTCCACGTCCACCGCGAGTCCGATGTTCACGCGCTTCGGCGTGACCTTGAAGGCTTGCCCGTCGCGCTCCTCGAAGTAGGACTGCACGTTCGGCTGCTCGCGCACCACGCGCACCATCGCGTAGGCGATGAAGTGCGTGTAGGAAGTCTTGCCGAGCGCACGGTCGCGCATGTGCGCGTTGACGATGCGCCGGTTCTCGTCGAGCACCTTGACCGGGAGGGTGCGGACGGAGGTGGCGGTCGGCACCTCCAGACTGGCCTTCATGTTGGCGGCGATGCGCGCCGCGATCCCGCGGAGCTGTTGATAGTCGCGGTCCTCGGACGGAGGCGCTGCCGAGCTCGCCTCGGGCGTCGCGGCCAGGGGAGCCACCCCGTTGCCGAGGTCGGTGAAGATCCGCCCCCATTCCTCGTCCACGGTGGCGGGATGGGCCTGCCACTGCTCGTAGAGTGCCTCCACGTAGCCGGCGTTGACGCCAAACTGCTCCTCGAAGTCGATCGTTTTCACTGCGGGTCGCGAGAGAGGGGGTGCAATTCTAGTCCACGGATGGTCCCTCCGCCTGACTACCTTATGAATATGGTCTCCCGACTCTCGACTTTCACCTGCGCGGCAGCACTGGTCCTGCTGCTCGGCCTCGGCAGCTGCCAATCCACGACCGCGTCTGGCGCGCGGCTGTGTGAGGGCTACGGCGACTTCCACCGCACCATCACCACGGATGCACCGACCGCGCAGCAGTGGTTCGACCAGGGCATGCAGTTGCTCTACGGCTTCAACCACGACGAGGCGACCCGCTCCTTCCGCGAGGCGGCGCGGCTGGATCCGCGCGCGGCGATGCCGTGGTGGGGTGTGGCCTACGCGAACGGCATCCACGTCAACAACGCAGAGATGAGCGAGGAGGCGAATGCCGACGCCTTCGAAGCCGCGCAGCAAGCGCTGCAACGACTGGACGACGAATCTCCCGTGGAACACGCGCTGGTGCGCGCCGTCGCCCAACGCTACGCCTGGCCGGTGCCGGAGGATCGCAAGCCGCTCGACCAGGCTTACGCCGACGCGATGGAGCTGGTGTGGCAGTCCTTCCCGCACGACGCCGACGTCGGCACCTTGTTCGCTGAGGCGCTGATGAACTTGCAGCCTTGGGACTACTGGACCTTGGACAAGCAGCCGAAGGGGCGGGCGGAAGAGATCGTCGCCACGCTCGAGCGCGTGCTGAGTTTCGCGCCGAACCATCCGGGCGCACTGCACTTCCACATTCACGCGCTGGAGGCTTCGGCGCATCCCGAGCGCGCTGAGCCTTCGGCCGACCGCCTGCAATCGCGGCTGCCGGGCAGCGGGCACATCGTGCACATGCCGAGCCACATCTACGTGAACACCGGGCGCTTCGCCGAGGCGGCGGAGGCGAACGAGCGCGCGATCGCGTCGGACGCGGCTTACTTCAAGAAGGCGCCGGCGCCGCGCTTCTACTCGCTCTACTACGTGCACAACATCCACTTCCTCGCCTACGCGGCGATGATGCAAGGGCGTTATGAGACCGCGATCACGGCCGCACGCCGCATCGAGACCGACATCCCGCGCGAATTCCTGGTCGGCTTCGCGCCGATGGCCGACGGCTTCATGTCCACCGCGCTGCACGTGATGATCCGTTTCGGCAAATGGAAACAAGTGCTCGAAGAGCCTGAGTTCGAAGACTTCCAACTCTTGTCCCACGCGCAGCGGCGCTACGCGCGTGCGGTGGCCTTCGCGAACCTCGGCAACGTGGCCGAGGCGCGCGCCGAACTCGCGGCCTTCGACGCGGCGGCGGCAGCGATTCCCGAGGGCTGGTACTTGGGAGTGAATCCGACCTCCCAGGTCATGCCGATCGCGCGCAGCATGGCGCTCGGCGAAATCCTGTGGCACGAAGGTCGCCGCGACGACGCCTTCCGCTCACTGCGCGAGGCGGTCGCCGCGCAAGATCAACTCGTCTACGACGAGCCGCCGGGCTGGATGCAGCCCACGCGCCACGCGCTCGGCGCCCTGCTGCTGGCCGGCGGCCGCGCCGCGGAGGCCGAAACCGTGTTCCGCGAGCAACTCGAGCGCATCAAGGGAGATCCGTGGGCGCTGCTCGGCCTCGAGCAAGCACTACGCGCGCTCGGCAAGACCGCCGAAGCCGACGCCGTAGCGACTCACGTCCACCACGCCTGGTCCGCAGCCGACGTCACCCCACAAGCCGCCTGCTATTGCGCCGTGAGCGGCTGACGCGCGGCGTCTACTCCGCCCAGATCGGGATTTCGACGCCGGCGCCGGCGCTGAGCCACTTGTCGTAGAAGTTCCAGGTCAGGCAGCCGTCGTCGGCGCGCGGGTCCACGAGTTGGAAGATCAGGCGCGCGGAGGGTTGGTCGAGATCCACGCGGAAGGAGCCGGCCGGCACGCTGACGGAATCGCTTCCCACTTTCCACTTAGCGGTGCGCTCGTTGTGGCCCTGGAAGGGTTGCTGCGCGCGCGTCGCGGATTCGAGGTGGAAGGTGGTGAGCGTCGCCTCGTACGGCACCTTTACGTCTTCGACGAGCACTCCGTGCACGCGCAGCAGCGCGGCGACCGCGGAGAGTTCCGGGCCGAGCACGTAGGCCTTGGGCGCCTTCGCCCAGTCCTTGCCCATGAAGCCGACCCACACCGGCAACTCGAGCGTGGTGCGAGGGCCGCTGGCGACGCGCCACTTCTCACCGGTCTCCGGATCGGCGCCTTCCTCGAAGCCGCGAATCAGCACCGGCTCCACGCCGCGCGAATATATCGCCGCCTCGACGTGCTGGGCGAGCTGCCCGGTCCGCGCCTGCGAACGCGTGTCGGCGTCCCACTTCGCACACTGCGCCGGCAGTGACGGTCCCTGCTCCGCTGCATATCGAACGATTTCTTGCACGAAGGCTCGCGACACGGCGATCCGCGTGCGGAAGTCCGCGTAGGAGTAGGCCTCCGACAGAATCGCGATGCGATTGCGCAGCCCCATCGAATTGGTCACGAAGCGCGGACGATGGTCGTAGGTGCGCCAACCGTGCTCCTTGTCCACCTCGTCCACGAACTCGTGCGCGCCGTCAGAGAGGAAGTTGCCGTAGTCGAAGACTTCGAAGCCGTGCCGCTCGCGCATCCGCTCGCGGATCTCCGGCAGCCAGCGATCCGTAGATTCGGAGATCAATTCCGGATGCGCCGACGGCGTCAGCGTCGGCGCGTAGGTCAACTCGTAGCCGTGCGCGCTGCCGTTCGTGGTGTGCAGATCCACGAACACATGCGGATCCCACTCGACCAACGCGCGCGTGAGGTTGCGCGCCTCGAGGTTCTCGAGCTTCATGCCGTCGCGATTCAGATCCAACCCGCGCGCGCTCGGACGCTGCCCCGGATTCGACGGCCCCTGCTGCAGCGGCCGATTCTTCGGCGCCATGCGGTCGTTGCCGTCGGCGTTGTAGATCGGCGCGAGCAGCACTACGACCTCCTCCACCGGCCACGGCTCCGGTCCCCACACCACTTCGCGAATCAGCGCGAGCATCGCCTCCTTGCCTTCGACCTCCCCGGCGTGGATATTCGCATTGATCCACAACACGGGCTTGCCGCTCGCGCGCGCCTCGGCCGCGCTGCGCACCGGCGGATCCGCGATCACCACCAGCGGTTGCTCGCGCCCCTCCGGCGTGGCGCCGAAGCGCGTCAAGAACACGCGCCGGTCCCCCGCCGCATCCACCGCAGCAAGGAACTCCATCACCTCCGCGTGCGTCGAAGTCAGACGGTAGTCAGTGCGCTCCGGCACGGTCACCGGAGGATCAGGCAAGAAGATGCGCGGCATCGAACAAGCGGCAGCCAACGTGAGGAAACAAAGGGCGAGGTGTCGCATCCCCGTGCTATTGTGACGCCGAGTCCGTCCATGGCCAGCCCTATCCGCCGCCGCGCTCTGCTCTGGGCCTTGCTGCCGATCCTGGTGGTGCTGAACTTGTTGCTCTGGACCGGCCTGGGTGACTGGTTGCGCGAGAGCGGAAGGCGCGAACTCCCCGAGTTCGATCCGAGCTTGATTTACGGCGACTGGCTCGAACTCAGCGAGGAGGACTTCGCTCGTCTCGATGCGGGTCAGGTGCCGGTTCGGGTCACCGACTCGAGCTACCGAACGCCCATCGGGAACGCACGGATCTGGATCTTGGACCATGACGAAGGCATTCACAAGAAGTGGACTGCAACTCTCGTCCCACTCCCCGAGCGCGACCCGGATCTCAGCGCGGACGAGAACGGATTGTTCTGGTTCTCCTTCGAAGAGTACGCCATCGCTTTTCTGCTAGCGGCGCGTCCGGACGGGGAGTTTCCATACGGGCACGTCCACGTTCTGTTCAACGACCATCGCGACAACCCATCCACCTTCGTCGGCTTCGTAGAGACGATCGCCGCTCCTCATCCGCTCTTCGAAGTCCAAATCAAGATTCGTGATCGTTCAGGGAAGGAATTGACGCAGGTGCCGGTCTTTCTGAAGAACTTCATCGGAGAGAAGGCCGTCCCGATGTTTCCGAATCCGAATCGGACGCTTTGGGCGGCCCAACAGTTTCCAGACGCAGCGGATGGTTCTGGAGCTTATGAATCTCTCGGGTGGAGGATAGGCGCCGGGGCGGAAGACGGTCCAAGCGTCCCGTTGCAAGAAAAGCATTGGCAGGGAACGGCGATCGAACTCGAACTCGCCGCATCTGGAAGCTTGGAGGTCCACGTAAATGTCGTGGACGATCAACCGGTGCCGACTTCGCTGCCCATTCGCGTGCAGAGGCGTGCGCTTTCTCGGCGTTGGCCATCTGATGCCTTCGTCACCGATCCTCCGCTCACCGTGGAGGGAGTGGCCACGATCGCCGGCGTCGGCTTGAAGGAGCGCTGGCTGGTCGGCGCTCCGATCCTCGCGGACGATCGCTACTTCTGGAAGGAAGTGCAGGGTCCGCAGGAAGAAGGCGAAGTCTGCCGAGTGGATCTCGACTTGCGATCCACGAGCCGCGTGATTCACGGCACCCTCACGGAACCGGACGGCAGACCGTTGTCTGATTGTCGCCTGGGCGCCACATTGAGGATGAGAGAGGCGAGCGACCGAGCTCATTTCTCGCTGACGACGGACGCGGAAGGTAACTTCACTTGCCACGTACCGCTGCGGCCTGGCGCAGCTTGGAGCCTTCTAGAACTCTCCGTGGACGAGAGCAGCCGGCCACCCTCATCAAGCATCGAGATTCCTTTGAATGACGTGCAAGAAGACGAGAACGTCGGCGTCTTTGTCGTAAAGCCAGAGGAGTTTCAGGGTGCCGTCGAGATTCTGGACGAGAGGGGGAAGCCGTTGAGCGGCGCCACTGCGTGGATTCGGGCACTCGAGTTTCAAGACTCCGGGGCGCCTGGCCCTTGGCTCAACAATGAAGTTCATGCCGGATGGCTCCACTTCACGCGGCACCGCGTGTATGGCGAGCCACCGTATGAAGTCGTCATCTCGCACCCGCTGTATTCCACCGCTCAAGGCGTGCTTGAGCGCAAGGGGGATTCCATCACCATGGCGATGTCGCCGGCCGCGCGCGTTCGCGGGCGCGTACTGATGCCTGAGAGCTGCACAGCTGCCGTGGAGATCCTTCCGGCGATGACGAGTGTGCCGCCATGGGACAGCGCAGAATCCTTCGAGAAGAGCAGCGCCGCCAGTCCTTACGGCTTCTTCAACTGCGGACCCTTCTACCCCGGCACCTACGACCTGGAACTCCGCATCGCCGGCATTCTGATGGCACGCGTGGGGCGCGTCGTACTCGAGGCCGGCAAGACCATCGCGCCGCCGGCGTTGCAGATGCTCGACCTCCGCCACTGCACGCCGATGCGCGTCATGCTGGCGCACGCGCCGTCGCGAGTCCGGAACGATGATCTGATCATGCACGTCGAATACTCCGACGGGCATCTCAATCCTTTGACTGCACGCGCTCTGCTGCTGCCTCCTGAGGCGACGCGCGTGAAGGTGGAGGCTGAAGGCTGCACGCCGGTTTGGTTGCCGGTGACTGCCGGCACCGCCTTCGTCACTCTTGAGCTCGCGGAAGACTGATCGTGCGCGTCACGCTCGCGGGCGCGACGGGGATGGTCGGCGGCTTGCTGTTGCAGGCACTCCGCGACGATCCTCTGGTGAAGGAAATTCACCTCGTCGGCCGCCGTGCTCCCGATGGTGCCGGCAAGGACGCACGCGTGCGCTTTCATCAGGCCGACTTCGCGCACTTGCCGACGGACGCGCCGTGGGCGCGGGTAGAGCATGGCTACTGCTGCCTCGGCACCACGATCCGCGCCGCTGGTTCCAAGGAAGCATTTCGCGCCGTGGATCACGACGCCGTCCTCGCCTTCGCGTCCGCGCTGCGCCGCGCCGGCACGCTCGACTTCCGCAGCGTGTCCTCGGTCGGCGCCGATCCGAACGCGCGCTCTTTCTATCTACGCGTCAAAGGCGAGACCGAGCGCGAGCTCACCGCGATGAACTTTCCGCACCTCACGCTGTTCCGCCCCGGCCTGCTGCGCGGCCCACGCGCCGAGTTCCGCCTCGGCGAACGCGTCGCCCTCGCCACCTCGCCGCTCTGGCAACTCTTCCTCCCAGGCAAGGCCCGCCGCTACCGCCCCACCCGCGCCGCCGGCCTCGCCGCCGCGATGCACACCCTCCCGCCCGCCGACGGCGTCCGCATCTGGCATGACCATCTCTCAACATGACCCGGGGGCTCCTACTCCGGATATCGATTTGCCTCCAGGCCGGGAGATGAACAGCGCGCTTCGGAAGGATTCATTCCCGTTTTGATCGCCGCCGACGGCAAGCCCTGTCCGGGAGCCCGATTCTTCGCAGAGCCAATTCCAATCAACGACGATACTCCGCTTCCCAGATGCGTGGTCGTTCACGGGGTTCTCGATCACGAATTTGAATCCGGCCGCTGGAACACTCTTCGCGCGGATTCCCGCGGAGTCGTGTGGTGGAAGCCGGGCGCTCTTCACAACGCATGGCGCCTTCACGCTTCCTCTCGCGGACGATCGGAATGGAGTTCTTGGTATCGAATTTACCTTGAAGGATTCGATGCCCTCGAAGCTCCTGCACGCCATTCCATCGCCATGTTGCTCTTGGATTTGCCTCCTTTGCGCACGTGGACTCTCCTGCTCGAGGCGCCTGATCGCGCCTGCCATCTCCCCGTACCCCTCTTCTTGGGCGGTGCTGGTTCGGACGGGGGCAGGGTTCGCGAGCCGTGGACTCTTTGGGCCGGTTTCGATCGTTCCAATCCCGTACAGATGCCTTATGGTGAATCGTTGCGCGAGTACGTGATCCCTATGGGCGCGAGTGGGTGCATCAGTATCGAGTTGCGGGACGAGGACGGGCATCTCGTGTGTGATCCGCGAGCCGTTTATCTGGAAGAGAGCGATTCCGCCCGGGCGCACGGATGGGACCAGTACGGCTTGCTCGGCTCCATGAGCATGGTGGCTCAGAATGGGACTGTTCACTTCACGGGAGTTCCGCTCGGCAAGCGCTGGAGAGTGGGCGCCTTTCTCTTCGCGGGCAATCTGCCCGTGGCCATGGAGCTGGAAGGACCACGCCTCGAAGCCGAAATCATTTCCGCCTGTCTCAACGCACGCGACGAGAGTCGGGAGATTCACGGAGCCCTGCTGCATCCGGATGGCGGGCTCGTCGCAGGCTAAAATTTGGTGCTGAGCAGTCCTTCGCCTGCCAAGTAGCCGCGCAAGAGGGCTTCCAGATCCTCGAAACTACGCGCCGCGCGCGCGGCATCCCCCGCGCCGTCTTGGATCGCGCGCGCGTGCGCGAGTCGAACGTCGAACACGCGCTCCGGCACGGCGCTCGCCGGACGGGCGCGAGTGGCGCCGCGCGCGGCTTGCCACGCGGGGTCCCATTCGCCGAGCCAAGACTCCCAGGCCTGGATCGCTCCGTTCCAATCGCCGCCCTCGCGCGCGCAGAAGCCGAGCCGCCACAGCGAATACTCGCGGGCGTCGGCCGGGACTTCCATCGCCAGGACTTGTTGGTAAAGGGCTCGGGCGCGCGCGTAGTCGAGGCCGGCTCCGGGCGGCGCATTCTCCTTCGGCGTGCTCGACTCGTCGGCGAATGCCAACACCACCGAGGCCAGGTCTTGCTGACGTCCACCGGAACGCAGCCGATCGGTCTCGGCTTCGAACACCTCCTCGACTTCTTTCCACTGACCCAGCGCGCGGTGAGAGGCGGCGCGCGCGAAGCGCAACTTGTGCAACCACGGACTGCTGGCCTCGGAAGCCAAGGCCTCGGCGCGCGCGAAGGAGTTCAACGCGTGCACGTGATCTTCCGCCTGCTGCAGGACGACGCCTTCGAGCAACAACCAGAACGGGCGCTGCGCGGCATCGTGGTCGGCGAGTTCGCGCGTCATGCGCAAGGCTTCGTCTTTGCGACCAGCAAGCACGGCTTCGCGCAGCGCATCGGGCACCCCGGGCAACTCTCGCAGCAAGTACTCGGCGCTCGCCTCGGCGGCGCTGGGCTGTCCAGCCGCGCCATCACCCACTCCCGCAAGGGCTCGAGACTGGAGCAGAAGAGCCAGGAAGACGAAGGCAGCGAGAAGGAGGCGAATGAACCTGAATTTCCTGCGGGTCCGACCAACAACGACGCCGGGGCGGACGGATTGGCCCTGATTCTGCATGATGGCAGTCTCCGGCGGCCCCGTGGTACCGGGATTGTCACGAATGCGCCCTCGTCCTCCCGCTCCTCCGCCGCCGGAATCGGTAGCGATCGCCGCCGCAGCCGCGGAAGAGGCGGGACTGACGCTACGCGCGAGTCTCCCGGCTCAGCCCTTGGACGCTGAGGTGAACGAACGCCTCAGCCGCTGGTTCGACGATTTTCGCGCCGGTGAGATGGCGTATTTGGAGGGTGGGCGCTCTTCCTTCGCCGACCTGCGCGCGTGGAAGCCCTGGGTACGCGGGGCGCTGCTCTTTGCGATGCCATACGCGCGGGCAGCCGGCGGCTTCCGAGGGGGGGGGCGCGTAGCCCGTTACGCGCTCGGGCGCGACTATCACAACGTGCTCGGGCGACGGCTCGAGAAGCTCGGCAAGGCGCTCCGCGCGAGCGGTTTCCTTTCACGCTTTCGCGCGGTGGTCGACGCCGCGCCGGTGCTGGAGCGTGAATGGGCCATTCGCGGCGCGGTGGGCTTCCGCGGCAAAAACACCCTGTTGCTGGACGCAAGTCATGGACCGTGGGTACTGCTCGGCGAACTCTTGGTGGACGTCGAAATGCTTCCCTGGGCCCCCCCCGCGGCGCGCGCCGGCCACTGCGGAAGCTGCACGCGTTGCCTCGACGCCTGCCCGACGCAAGCCTTCGACGGCGCCTTCCTGCTCGATCCACGCCGATGCATCTCCTATTTGACGATCGAATCACGCGCCGCAATCCCCCCCCCTTTGCGCTCCGCGATGGGTGAGTGGGTCTTCGGTTGCGACGTCTGCCTAGAGGTCTGCCCCTTCGGCGCCCACACTGGCGACCACAGCGCGAGCCTGGGCTTCCATCCCGCCCTCGCCGAGTTGAGTCTGGAGGACCTTCCCGCCCTTTCTCCAGAGGTTTTCAACAAGTTGTTCACAGGCAGCCCGATCCGCCGGGCCGGGGCCGAAGGCATGGCTCGCAACGCCGTCGTCGTGCTCGGCAACCTTGGCCGGGGCGTCCCGGTTCTGCGGGAGACTCTTGCTGGACACCCCTCGGCGCTGGTCCGTGGCCACGCCGCCTGGGCACTGGGCCGGATCGGGGAGAGCCGCCAGGAGCTCGAAAAGGCACGGAAGGACCCGGATTCCGCGGTCCGAGGGGAAGCAGAATCAGCCCTACTCTGCTCGCAAGCCTGATCAGCAACTTCCTGATATTCACCTAAAATATTAGGATTTTCGCCCCCAAAATCCCCATTGCGGGCTAGATTTCGTTGCCCCTTGGCGCTGAAGAACCCCTTCACTTTCAGCCATGCGCCACTCTGACTACTACCAGGAATCGAAGTACTGCCCGCACTGCGACCTGTACGTGCGTTTCCTTCAAAGCACCGAAGCCTGCTTCTGCGTCGAATGCGGCGCAAAGGTCAGGCTGTTCAGTCCCCAAGACAAGCGTGCCTTCCAAAGGTCCTTACGCCCAGTGCGCAAGGACTCGGAAGACCGCCAGAAGCGCGTCTCCTGACGCCGGCATCCCCGACCAGACAGTATTCCTTCAACCCTGACTCGAACGCGCCTCGCGCCGCAACCCCCCCGAGCGGCCCGCGGCGCGATTTTTTATTGCGCACTCTGCCGCGCCGAGCATGATCTTCTGATGACCGCGCCGCGATTGTGCCTCGTGCTCACGCGAGAGCTGTGCCGCTTGCCGCCCTTACGCGTGCTCGAAGAGTCGATCCGCGGCGGCGCCGATCTCGTCCAGCTTCGCGAGAAATCGCTCTCAGCCCGCGAATTCGCGGCTTGGACGGAAGACGCGCTCGCCGTATGCCGCGCGCTCGGCGTCCCGCTCGTAGTTAACGATTCAGTCGAAATCGCCGCCGCCTGCGGCGCCGATGGCGTGCATCTCGGTCAAGCTGATCTCGCTCCGGCCGACGCGCGCAAGATTCTCGGGCCGGGCGCGCTGATCGGCTGGAGCACGCGCACTTCGGAACACCTCGATGCGGCGGCGCAGATGCGCGCGGCGGTGGACTACGTCGGCTTCGGGCCCGCCTTTCCAAGCGCCACCAAGGAGTACGCGAAGGGCCTCGGAGCCGAACGGGTCCGGGAAGCCGCCCAATACGCCCAAGGGCTCGGATTGACGATGTTGGCAATCGGTGGAATCACTGTGGAGAACCGGGGAGAGCTGGGCCCGGCGACCGGAGTCGCCGTGAGCTCGGCCCTGTGCGCCTCTCAGGACCCTCACGGCGCTGCTTGGGCGCTTCTTCCACACGCGGGAGCCCCTTTCAGCCGTACATTGGGGGAATGTTGACCCGCCTCGCTCTCCCCCTCCTCGCCGCCACCCTGGCGGCGCCGGCTCTTGCCGCGCAATCCACGGTCTCCGCCGGGGATCAACCCGAGTATTCCTGGCACACCGATCTCTTCCAGGGATCCGCCGCCACCAGCCTTGCCGACTTCCGCGGCAAGCCGATCTTGGTGGACTTCTGGGGCACCAAGTGAGGCACCTGCATCGGGCAGTCCGTGCCGGCTGCCGTGAAACTTCAAACTGAATACGGTGACGCGATCCAGGTGATCCTGGTCGAGTCCCAAGGCGCGAGCGACGAAATGAGTCTGTCCTTCGCACTGCGCAACAAGTGGTTGGGCAACAATGCGATCTGGACCACAGAGCGTCCGTTCAGCACTGGGGGCAGCGGGCTCCCGTCCTACGCGCTCCTCGGCCCTGACGGCAAAGTACTGATGGTCGGCAACAGCGCGAGCGACCACTCAAAAATCAACCAGACGATCGCCGAGTTGGTGAAGAAGGGTTCGAGCGCGCCGGCCGAAGCGCCGGAAGCCTTGACCAAGGCGTACAAGCAGATGGACGAAGGCAACTACGCCAAGGCCATCGCCGAAGCGCGCAAGGTTGGCGCGAAAGCTCAAGGCAAAGACGCAGTCGTCGCAGAAGCAGCCACCAAGTTCGAGGCGCAGGTCGCCGAGAAGGTGGGCCGTGAAGCGGCGCGCGTGCGCGCCTTGACCGAACGCGGTCAGTGGATCGCGGCCGATGCGCGCCATGAGTCTCTGCTCAAGGGCGTGAAAGGCGAGGACTCGCTCATCGAGAAAACCTCCGAACTCGTCTCGCTCTTCGAAGGCCCTGAGGTCCAGAAGGAGATGATGGCCGAGAAGGAACTCCTGCGCCTCTCCGCCGACGCTTACGAGGCCGGCAAGGACGAGAAAGCGGTCAAGAAACTGCAGAAGTTCGCGACCGATCACGCTGGCACCAAAATCGGCGAGCGCGCGCGGCGCATCGCGGACCTCGCCCAGGCGGCGATCAGCGTCCGCTAACCGTCACACGGGTCCAACAAGCGCCCCGGTCCTCACGGACCGGGGCGCGTTCTTTTCAAAACACCTTAAGGCTTCGGCACCACGAACTTCGCAATCACGAGACCGCCGAGTAGCCAGGTCAGAACGTG
>JAQBVK010000329.1 GCA_027623585.1 Planctomycetota bacterium | reverse complement strand
CGTGACCACTTATCAGGACGCCGACCACTACCGCACCGTGATGTACGACACCATCCCGCCGCTGGGCGACGTCGAGATGATGACCATGGACTTCAGCCGGGTGAAGTAAGGCGCGGGAAGCGGCGCCGCGGTCCGGCTATCCTGAGCCGCGATGGCGCACGTTCCCTTGCGACCGATTGGCGACGCGCGGGCGCGCTTCCTCGACGATGGGGAAGCGCGCCGCCACGCCGACGGCCTGGCCCCGCGGCTCGAGCAGCTCCACGCGCGACGCGCCGAAGTGCGCGAGGGCTGGGGAAGTTCCTACGCGGAACGCGTCCGCCAGAAGGGCAAACTCACCGCTTGGGAGCGACTGGAAGCTCTGCGCGATGCAGATGCGCCGGTTTATCCCTTTGGCAGTTTCGTGAACTGGGGCGTCGAGTTCGACCAGGCCGGCAAGAAGCTGCGTTCGCCTGGCGCAGGCGTCATCACCGCGTTGACGCGGGTGCACGGACGCTGGGTGGTGGTGATCTCCAACGACAACACCGTCGCGAGCGGATCGTGGTGGCCTCAGACCCCCGAGAAAATCGAACGTGCGCAAGAACTGGCGCTGCGCCTGCGCATTCCGGTGGCATACCTGGTGGATTGCAGTGGTCTGTTCCTGCCCGAGCAAGCGCGTTCCTTCCCGGGACGCACCGGCGCGGGCCACATCTTCAAGATGAACAGTTTGCTGTCGGCGGCCGGCGTGCCGCAGGTCGCGGGAGTGTTCGGCGACTGCATCGCAGGGGGCGGCTACATGCCGATCATCAGCGATCGCGTGATCATGACCGAGCAGGCCTACATGGTCATCGCCGGAGCCGCGCTGATCAAAGGCGCCAAGAGTCAGAAGATCACCAGTCTCGACATCGGCGGACCGGAGGTACACGTGCACCAATCCGGCTGCGCCGACCTGCGCGTGCCAGACGACGCCGCGTGCTTGGCCGCGATCCGTGAAGAATTGGAGCGTACGCCTTCGAACGGCTCCGATTTCCGGCGCGGCGGCGTGCAGGCGGCCGAGCCCGCCTTTCCGGCGGCTGAACTCGACCTGGTTTTCCCGCCCGATCATCGCACCGTCTACGACGTGCGCCAGGTGATCGCGCGCCTCGTCGACCGCTCGCTGTTCTGGGAACTGATGCCGCAGCGTGGTCGCGAGATGCTGACCGGGATCGGCCGCATCGGCGGGCTCTACGCCGGCTTCGTCGCCAACGTGCAGGAGCCGGTGCCGGATCCTGAGCATCGCGGCCGCCTCAAACCGGGCGGCATCCTCTACCGCGAAGGCATCGCGAAGATCGCGGCGTTCTCGCGCGCCTGCAACGACGACGGCATCCCGTTGATTTGGCTGCAGGACATTGCTGGCTTCGACATCGGGGCCGAGGCCGAAGCGCACGGCCTGCTCGGCTACGGCAGCAGCCTGATCTACTCCAACAGCACCAACAGCGTGCCGATGTTCACGGTGCTGCTGCGCAAAGCCAGCGGCGCCGGCTACTACGCGATGGCCGGTCTGCCCTACGAACCGGTGCTGCAGCTCGCGACGCCGATGGCGCGCCTCGCCGTGATGGAAGGCCGCACGCTCGCGATCGCCACCTACAACACCAAGCTCGACGACGAGTTCCGCATCGCCACGCAGGATCCGAGCGAGCGCGCGACGATCGAACAAGGCATGGCGGCGGTGGAGAAACGCATCGAAGCGGACATGGATCCCTACCTCGCGGCGAGTCGCCGCGACGTGGACGAGATCGTCTCCCCCGCCGAGCTGCGGCCTTGGCTTGCGGCGCTGGTAGAAGCCGCGTACCAGAGCACGGGCACGCGCCGCGTCAAAAACCCGCGCATCTGGTCCTTGCACGACCTCGAAGTGCTCACCGAGGGCGCCGGGTGAACGACGCGGAGGAACTCGTCCTGCTGCTGCGTGACGCCGAAGGCGGCCGCGTCGAGTTGCGCTCGCCGGCGGTGGGTTGGTGGACGGATCCCCCCCCCTGCGGCGCGCATCTGGAGCCCGGCGACTCCGCCGGGTCGCTCGTAGTGCTGGGCCGAGCGCGCGCTCTGCGCCTCCCTGCAGGAGCGTCGGGAGTCGTGGTCTCCGAAGCGCCGCAACTTCGTCGCGCGCCCGTCGAGTATGGCGAACGCCTGTTGTTGCTCGATCCTGACGCCGCGCAGGCTGCACCGGCTGAAAAGCCCGCGAGTTCCGGCGCGCGCACCTTGCGCGCCGCGCAGTCCGGCCGGCTCTGGCGCCACCCAGAACCCGGCGCCGCTCCCTTCGTCGTCGAAGGAGGCGAGCTCGAAGACGGCCGCACCTACGCTCTGCTGGAAGTAATGAAGACTTTCCAACCGCTGAAGTACCGCGCCGGCGCCGGCCTGCCGCCCCGCGCACGCCTGCTGCGCTGGCTGGCCGATGACGGCGCCGAGGTCGAAGAGGGTCAGCCGCTCGCCGAACTCGGCGAGTAGGTCGCTCAGCGCGCTTCGACCAACGCTGCCAAACGCTGGGGCGTGATGTCTTCGTAGTAACCGGTGTAGTGCACCCGACGCGGGCGCCTGGTCTCGCCGACGATGTCGTACCTCGCCCACACTTCCTGACCGGCTCCGAAAGCGACGCCGGTCTCCCAGCGAAGGGGCCGTTCAAGTTCAGAGACCGGCGAGTCGAAGACGACCTTGCGGCGG
>JAQBVK010000010.1 GCA_027623585.1 Planctomycetota bacterium | reverse complement strand
TTTGATGGTTTCATTTCTCAACGCCGGGCTGCGGTCGCGGGAGCCCGGCACGATTGGGTGCTCTGTTTGGATGCGGATGAGCGCGTGTCACCGGAGCTTGCCGATGAGATCCGTGGCTTGTTTGCAGCGGGATTCCCGCGCCACCAGGGCTACGACTTTCCGCGCCTGACTTTCCATCTCGGGCGCTGGATCCGCCACGGCGGCTGGTATCCCGACCGCAAGTTGAGGTTGTTTCGCCGCGACCGCGCGCGCTTCACCGGCCGCGAGCCGCATGATCACATCGAAGTGGAGGGGAGCATCGGCCACTTGCGCGGTGATCTCCTGCACTATCCCTACCGCGATCTAGCGCAACACCTCGAGCGCATGGAACGCTACACGAGGATCGCGGCCGAACGCCTGCACGAAGAAGGCCGCGGTGGCGCCACCGCACAGTGGTTGTTGCGCCCTCCACTCGCCTTCTTGCGCTCCTATTTGTTCCGCGCCGGTTTTCTTGACGGCCGGGCCGGTCTCCGCCTTGCGAGTTTGGACGCTCGCTACAACCGGCTCAGGTTTGGCAAGCTGCGCAAGCTGCGCCGCGCTTCCACAGACCGCCAATCCTAGAATGGGAGGCGTGACGGCCCGACTGACGGTATCGAACCCGAAGCGCGACCGGCTCCTTCTCGGCGCCGCGATGCTGGTGGCAATCACGCCGGTGTGGAGTACGGCGGCGTACTCGATTTCGCTTTCGATGTTGCTCGGCGCGTGGCTCTTCGCCATGCCGTGGCGTCGCCCGGATTGGCGCCCGCCGTTCTTGGTCGGTTCGGCGATCTTCGCGGCCAGCCTCGCCGCTGCTTCCGCCGCCGCGCCGAATCCGGCCGCTGCCTGGGAAGAATTCAGCTCTTATTATCCCTTCCTCTTGCTGTTTCTGGGAGCTGACGCCGCGCGCAGCTTGCGCGATCAGCGCGCGATCGGCATCGCGTTTCTCGTCTCGGCAGGAATCGCCGCCGCTGCAGCCACACTCTCCGTGCTCGGCTTCTTCGAAGGCCAAGACACGCGCTTTCGCGGCACGGTTGGTATTTTCGAGTACGCCTATGCCATGGTGATCGGTTGGAGCCTCGCCGCCTGGGCGTTCCTGAGGGTGCGTACGCGCATCGCCGCCGCCGGCTGCTTCGCGCTCTCCCTGCTCTTTCTCCCCGCGATCATCCTCAACGCTACGCGAGCCTCGCTAGTGACTGCGATCGCCGCGGCGCTGGTGCTGGTGGTGATGGGCTGGCGCAGTTGGCCGCGCCTCTTGCTGCTCTTCACCCCGCTCATTGCGGCCGTGCCGCTCGCAACGCAATCCGAACTCGGCGCGCGCCTGCTCAAAGTCGGCCGCGAGTTCCGTCTCGAGGATCCGCAGAGCCAGCGGCAAGTGATCTGGGCCCACGCCTGGGCTTTGTTCCAGGATCATCCCGTGATCGGTTCGGGGCCTGGCGCGTTCAGTACGCGCGCAGCGGAGTTGAAAGGCGACGACCGTCTGAAGGGTTACCCGCGTTTGCGGCATCCTTATCGCACCGCGTACAGCATCCCGCTGCACCTGCTCGCGACTTCCGGCCTCATTGGCCTGCTCGGTTTCTTGATCTGGACCGCAGACGTTGCGAAACGTTTCCTGCGCGGCGCGCGCACGGCGCTCGACGGCGCGGCGCCAGCGTTGATTTCGTTGGCAGTCATGCTAGCTTTCGGCGCGACGGACATGAGTTTGCTGAACACCCGCATCAGCGGGCTGTTCTGCCTCGCGCTCGGCGTCAGCGCTGGCGCCTTGCGGAGCGCTCGCGTAGGTGGGCCTCGCGTCGTGCCCGCGCTGAGTCACGAGTCCGCTGATCTGACTGGGAGTGGCGAGCCGGCCGGCACGTCCACTGCGGTCTCGTTGCCTGCGGTTCGCGCCGCGACGCCTTGAGCGCGCCTCAACTCCCGACTTGGCCGCGGGTGATCGCGCTCGCGTCTGCGGTGCGCGAAGCTGGCGGCTGCGCCTATTTGGTAGGCGGCGCGGTGCGCGACCGCTTGCTCGGTCGTCCCGGGCGCGATGCCGACGTCGAAATCCATGGCCTGCAGCCGGAGGTGGTCGAGACTCTGGTCGCTGCGCAGGGCAAGGTGCATTTGGTCGGGCGGCAGTTCGCGGTCTTGCACGTGACCACGCCTGAGGGGGAACTCGAGGTCTCGCTCCCGAGGCGCGAATCGAAGACGGGACCGGGTCACAAGGGCTTCGCCGTGCACGCGGATCCGCACCTCGGGCCGCACGAAGCTGCGCGGCGGCGCGATTTCACGGTGAACGCGATGCTCGAGGATCCGCTGACCGGAGAAGTCATCGATCCATACGGCGGCCGCGAGGACCTGCGCCGGGGACTCTTGCGCCACGTTTCGGCCGCCTTCGCTGAAGATCCATTGCGCGTGCTCCGCGCCGGCCGCTTCGCCGCGCGCTTCGGATGGCGCGTGCACGCGGAGACTTCCGCGCTCTGCCGCAGGCTCGACCTGGGCGAACTCCCGCGCGAGCGCATCGAGCGGGAATGGCAGGAAATTCTTCTGAACGGTGCGTTTCCCGGCCAAGGGGTGCGCGTGCTCGAAGCTTGCGGAGCCTTGCGCGCCTTTCCCGAGCTCGCGGCGCTGCGCGGCGTCCCGCAAGATCCGGTGTGGCACCCGGAAGGCGACGTGCTCACGCACACCGCGCTCTGCCTCGACGCGGCGGTCTCTTTGCGTGACGCGATGGACGATCCCTGGCTCGAGATGCTGGCGGTGCTCTGCCACGATCTTGGCAAGGCGAACACCACGGTGTTCGAGCGTGGCCGCTGGCGCAGCGCCATGCACGATGAAACCGGCGCGCCGCTGACGATCGCCTTGCTCGCGCGCATCACGGAGCGCGCGGGTCTCGCAGAGGCGGTTGCCGCCTTGGTCCGCGAGCACTTGCGCCCCGGACAACTGCACCTCGTGCGCGATCAAGTCGGCGATTCCGCGATTCGCCGGCTCGCCACGCGCGTCGACCTGCGCGCCTTGGTCCGCGTCGCGTGGGCGGATGCTGCCGGTCGGCGCATGCCGATGCCGCAGCCATGGCCGGCGGCGGAGTGGTTGCTCGCGCGCGCCGAGTCGCTCGGAGTGCGCGATGCCGCGCCGGCGCCGCTGCTGCAAGGCCGCGACGTGCTCGCTTTGGGAGTCCCGCCGGGGCCGCGGGTCGGCGCGCTGCTCCGCGAGGCTTACGAGTCGCAGTTGGACGGCGGCCTCGCCGATCGCGATCAGGCGCTGGCCTGGCTGCGCGCGCAAATCACGTAGAGCGCCGCGCGTTCTTCTTCCGTCAGCGCCACGTCCAACGCCGGAAAGAAGCCGCTCCGTTCACGCTCGTCGTGATGCGCGAGCAGTTCGATCAAGGTGCGCATCGCAAGCACCGCTTCGACCCGCGCGCGCGGCGAGATCGTGGTGCCGGGACGCGGCAGCCGCCCGCGCGCTTCGTGCAGCAGGCGCCGCAACTTGGCGTGGTCGGCGAGCAAGATCGCGGCCGTGCAGCCGGTGCTCTCGAGCCCGCGCGATGCGAACAAGGGGATCAAGTGCGCTTCTTCGGCGGCCGCGTGGTCGAGCAGCCGTGTCGTGAACTCCTGGAATGAACTCTTGGCGAGCGCGGCATCGCCCTCGACCAGCGCGTCCAGCGCCGTGAACAAGAGTTCGCGCAGAGCCACGTGCTCCTGATTCAATGCGCTGAGCAAGGTGTCCGGCATCAAGCCTCTCGCTCAGCATGGGTGCGGCGCAGACGGCGCGCCAACATGGCTCCCGAGAGGCTCGCCATCGCGCGCCGCGTGGTGATGCGCGGGATCCAGCACAGCAAACGATTGAGCGCGCGGTGTACGCGCAGCTCTTTGCGGCCGAGCGCGAGGAGTGCGTCGAGCACCACGTCCTCCGGCTTGGCGGAACCGCCGATGGTCGAGCCACTCACTCCCGCGGCTCCGTGAAACTCGGTGCGCGTATGACCAGGGGAAACCGTGAGCACGTCGACGCCGCTGCTGCGCAGCTCCACCGCAAGTCCTTCGCCCAAGTGGAGATCGAAAGCCTTGCTGGCACCGTAGAGGCTGATCCAGGGCGTCGGCATGTGGCCGGCGACGCTCGCAATCAGGATCATCGCGCCGCGACTCTGCCGCACCATGTTCGGGAGCAAGGCGCGCGCGATCCGCGCCGGAGCCTCGCAATTGAGCCGCACCATACGGCGGATGCTCTCATCTGTTTGCTCGACGAAAGCTCCGCTCCAACCGAAGCCGGCGTTGTTCACCAACAGGCCGACCTCGTGCTCGGCCGCGGCGCGGATCAGAGCTTGGAGCCCCTCCTCCTCGGTCAAATCGGCGGCGACGGGAATCGCCTCGATCCTGCACTCTCGGCGCAGGTCGGCGGCGAGCCGTTCCAAGCGTTCGGCACGGCGAGCCACCAGGATCAGGTTCATTCCCTGCCGGCCTAGCTCGCGGGCGAAGCACTCGCCGAGCCCAGCCGAAGCGCCCGTGACCAAAGCCCAACTGCCATAGCGCGACCTCAGATCCATCGCCGGCAGCCTAACAGGAGAGGGGCTTGGACCGACCCGGCCGCATAAAAACAAGAAGCGTCACGACCCCCCCGGATCATGACGCCTCTCCTTTCTCACGTGGAGAAAGTGTCGGCTCCATCCCCCCGAATGGTCTCCGACACCCGCTTTACGAGGAGCACACTGGCTGGTAACGGGTTTTGGAGGGAATCTGCGTGGGATGAAGCCTCATGATGGGGGGATGAGCACGGAGACGCAGAAGGCTGGCCTCCAACTGGAGGACTCGGTGCAGATGCTGCCCGGGTTGGGGCCCGGTCGGACGGAGCTGCTCGCCGGCGCCAGAATTCGGACGATTCGGGATTTATTGCTCCGGCTGCCTTGCGCGCATCTCGCTCCGGCCCGGCCCGTCACCGCTGCCGATCTCGAGGCTGCCGCGCGTGGGGATGCCGAAGCGCCCGGCGGGGAGCGGGTTCGCGTTTCGGCGCGCGTCCTCTCCATATCCTTGTGGCCTCCGAGCGGGCGACGCAGCGTGCTCACCCTTCGTCTGTGCGCCGCGGTCGCGCCGGAAGTTGTGCTGCGCGCGAGCTATTTCTCCCAGCCCTATCTGAAGAAGAGTTTCCCTGAAGGGCGGGAGCTTTGCCTCGAAGGGGTTCTGAGTTCTCGCCGTGGAGCAACGCTGATCTCGCCTCGGGTCGTGAACCCGGAGGACCCGGAGGACGCGCTGCAACCGCAGTACGACGAGCTGCCGGGCGTGCCTCCGGCCGTGTTGCGACGAGCCGTGCGCGCGGCCTTGCCGGCGCTCGCGAGCTGGCGCGATCCGATCCCCGCGCACTTGCTCGAGGCGGCGGAGCTGCCGTCCTGGTCCGAAGCATTGACGATCGTCCACGCGCCGCCGAGCGCGACGGCCTTGGAACGCGCGCGGCGCCGCTTCGCGCTGCAGGAAATCTTGCGGCTCGAGCGCGCACATCGCGCCGCGCGCGCCGCCGTGAGTCCGAGCGCCGAGCGCGCGGTTGCGCCGGAAGTCTGGGAACGCATTCGCGCGCGCTTGCCGTTCCGCCTGAACGAGGACCAGGACGCTGCGCTCGCCGCGATGCGCGAGGAACTCGCGCGAGGCGAGCGCTTGCAGCGCCTGCTGCATGGCGAAGTGGGGAGCGGGAAAACCGCCGTGGCATTTGCGCTCGCTCTGGCCGTGATCGCCGGCGGCGGGCAGGCCGCCGTGCTCGCGCCGACCGAAATCCTCGCGCGCCAGCATCTCACGCAATTCCGGGATTGGCTGCACGGCGCGAGAGTGTCGGTGGTGGGCTTGCTCGGCGACGATCCCACGCGCGCGCGCGCGGCGGCGCTCGCGCGTTTGGCGAAACCGGAGCCCGCGCTCGTCGTGGGTACCCACGCTTTGTTCTCGCCGGCCGTGCGATTCGCGCGGCTGCGGTTGGTGGTGTTCGACGAACAGCATCGCTTTGGCGTGCGACAGAAGGCAGCCTTGCTTGCGAAAGGGGTGGCGCCGCACGTACTCACGATGACCGCGACCCCGATTCCTCGCACTCTGGCCTGGGCGCGCTACGGAGCGCTGGATCCCTTGGTCCTGCGCACTCGCGTCGGTTCTTCCGCACCGGTCACGACTCGCGTGCTGCCGGCCAAGGATTGGTTGATCGAAGCCGCGCGTCTGCGTCCCTTGCTCGAGGCAGGAGCGCGCGCTTTCTTCGTCGCGCCTCGCATTGACGGCGAAGGGGGATTGCTCGCGTGCTCGAATGCGTTGCGTGCCGGACCGTGGAGCGGGCTTCCGATGGAGCAGGTGCATGGACGCCTCGCTGGCGCCGCGATCGAAGCCGCAGTCGCTCGCTTCCGGCGTCGCGAGTCCTCAGTACTCTGCGGCACCACCGTGGTGGAAGTCGGACTCGACGTGCCCGGCGTGGAGCACATGCTCATCGTCGGAGCCGAGCGCCTCGGTCTCGCAAGTCTCCATCAACTCCGCGGCCGCCTCGCGCGCGGTCCAAGCGCTGCAGCCGGGGAATGCTTGATTTTCGGTTCCGAGGCGGCCAAGTCGCGCCTCTCTCGCATCGAGGAGTGCACGGACGGCTTCCAGGTCGCCGAAGCGGACCTCGCCACGCGCGGGCCTGGCAGTCTGCGCGGCGTACGGCAGCATGGCGCTCCCGGCTTCCGGCTCTTCGATCCCGCGCGAGACGCGGATCTGGTCCAGTTCGCGCGTAGCACGGATTGGGAAACCGTGTTCCGAACCCCAGACTAGAATGGTCGGTCGCGTCGGCGGTTCCGCCCGTCGATTCCGTTGCTCCCCTTCGGGCCTTCGCACTTGTCTCGCAGCCTCCGCCTCCTGGTCTTCGGCGCTCTGGCCGCCCTCGGTTTTCTCGCCGCGCCGGCGCCCGCCCAGTCCGGCCGGCTCCAGATCCCGCCGCCGGTGAAGCCGGCTCAGGATCCTTCCGAGCAGGCCGAGAATGAGGCCGCCGCAGCGCAGCCGGAGCCTGCGAGTTCCGTGGTGCCTTCGCTCTGGGATCCGCCGTCCAACCTCGCGGAGCAAATCTTCTTCGAGTTCGAGACCTCGAAGAGCCTCGCCGCGCCGGTTCGGGCCGCTGCTCTCGAACGCTTGCGCGCGCTCGGTCTGGAGACGCGTCTCACCGCTTTGAAGGCCCTCTCATCCGAATGGGGACCGACGGTCCTGCTCGGCGCGGAACTGATGGAGTGGGTCGGCCTCACGGTGAGTGAAGATCCGACCGACGTCAGCGCCCTGGTCGAGGCCGCTTCGCGCACCGGAATGGTGGAAGCGGCAGGCCGCTGCCTCGACGCGGCGTTGCGGCTCAATGGAGGCTCGTTACCGGGACGTGCGGTCTCGCTGCTGGCGCATCCGAACCGCAGCGTGCGCGTGCTTGCGGAAGGACGCCTCCAGCGCGCGCCGGTCAGCGCGCACCTCGAACGTTTGCTGCAGTTCGTCGAACTCGGACGCGACGCGGACGTCCGCTTGCGCGCAGCGCGGCTGCTCTCCGGATTCCCGGCGCAGCCCGAAGTCAGGCTCGCGTTGCGCCGCGTGTTGCGCGACGATTCGTCCGAGGTTGCCTTCAGCGCCGCAGCGACTCTCGCCGGTGAAGCGCGTCCTGAGCAGATAGCGTTCGTGGTCAGCGAACTCCGGCAGCGTTGTTCCGGCGCCGAGGCGGGCTACCTCGCCTTTGCGTTGCTGTTGCAGCAGAAAGAGCACGACGCGACCTTGATTCCCGAGGACGCGCTCCCGCGCCTCGAGGTTCTGCTCGACGATCCCGATCTTTTTGCGAGCGCCGCCGCTGGCGCGTGCTTGGCCGAGTTTGCCTACCGGGCTGGACCGGAGCGGCTGCCAGGTTCTTGGCGCGTGAAGGTGCCCTTCGTTCTGGTGCGCTCGATCTCCGGCGTGGTGTTCTACCCTCAGTTCTCGCGTTTCTCTACCCTGGCCGAAGGCGCGCTCGAACGGATCAGCGGCGCGGACTTCCCGGAGCGCGGCGATTGGGTCGCATGGATGGAGCGTCTCGGCAGCACCGGGCTCGATTTCCTGCGCGGCCGCATCGAAGTGGGGGCAGATTCACTGCCGAAACTCCGCGTCTCCTGGTCACGCCCAGGCGCCGGTGTGGAGCCACGTGTGCTCGTCGGAGCGGAGGCTTGGCTCCTCACCTCCGAACGGTTCGCGGGCGCGCGGACGCTCGCGAAACTGCTCCAGCAGTTGGAGCAGAGCGGAATCCTCGGCTCCGTGGCCGCGAGCAACCGCTTCGGCGCTGCTGCGGATCCGATCGGCGCCATCATCGAGATCCAAGCGGGCAATCAACGCAAGCGATTGATTTTTCGTGGCTCCTCGCAGAGCGCGGTGGCCGAACTCCTCGCGGTGTGCGACCGCTTGTGGGATGAGGCTTCGTGGCAGTTGCTCGCCGCTGACGACGCCGACGGCCGCGACTTCGTCGCGAGTCAGCTCGACGCGATGGAAGGCGCGGACGAACGAGATCGCGCCGCCGCGATGGTTGCTCTGACGCGCGGTCGGCTGAACGCTCTGGAGGGCGTTGCCTTGCGCCAATGGTGCGCGCGGTTGATCGAGACGCGCGGCGTCGCGGAGTTCTGGGACGCGAGCCTCGCGGCCGAAGCCTTGGGGCAACTTTCGGCGCGCGCCAACGACGCCGATTCCGCCTTGGCACTCGTCGACGCCGCGCTCATGGTGCCCGACCAGAGTTTCGCGGCCCCGCTCGCCGACGCGGCGTTCTCCGTGGAGGAGCCGTTGCGGACGCGCGTGCTCGGGCGCGGAATCGAACGCCTCGGCCTCGAAGCGGCGCGCCTCTTGGTGGCGGACGAACGCCTCGCCGTTCGCGTCGCGGCGCTGGCAGCTTTGCCGCAGTTGGGCGCCGAAGCTGCGCCCTTGTTGCGGGATGCATTGGCCGTGGACGACATGCCGACGCAACTCGCCGCCCTGCGCGGACTCGGAGAGCTCGGCGATGCCGCTGCACTCGATGAGGTCGCGCCCTTCGCCGCTCCCGGCCAAGCTCACGAACTCCGCAAGGAAGCGGTGTGGGCGCTGGGACGTTTCGGCGAAGCGCGCGCGCTTCCTTCGCTTCAGGAGGCGGCGACTTCGGAGCAGCCGGCGCTGCGCGTTTCCGCGCTGCTCGCGATCGCCGCGATTCCAGGCGAGGAAGCTCAAGTCGCCCTCGGCGCCTTGTTCACCGAGTACGCGGGCACCGCGCTCGAAGGCTCCTACCTGCGCGCCTTGCTCGAGCGCGGAGCCGCGGGCGCGCGCCGCACCTTGCAACCCTTCTTGGTCAGCCGGGATCCCGTGCTGCTGCGCCGCGCCGCGCTGCTGGGCGGATTGCTCGGCGACCCCGCGGTTGCGCAGAACTTGATGGATTGGCTGCCGAGCGACCCGCGCAACGCGGAATTGCTCGAAGCGCTCGCGAGCACATTGTGCGTGGACTTCCGCACTTTGCCCGATCCGGCCGGCACCTATCTCGCGTGGTGGCGTGATCACGCCAACGACTCGCCGTCTGCCTGGTTCGCCAGCGCGGCGCGCGGTTCGGGCTTCGAGCTCGCGCCCGTCTTCGCCGACGCCGGCCAGACCCGCAGTTCTGTCGAAGCCTTGCTGCAAGTGCTGGAAACCGGACCGACGCACTTGCGCGCCTCCGCGACCTACTTCTTGCACGGACTCACCGGCGTCGACGGCCAGATCGTGCTCGCCGGAACGCCCAAGGCCGAGGTCTCGCGCCGGTCAGCTCCGTGGCGCGCGTGGCTGGACGGTTAGGCGCCCGACTCAGTGCGCGCACGCGCGCCGGGCTTTTCGGCGCGGCAGTTTTGCTCGCGCTCGTCATGCTGGTCAGCGCGAGGTGGGGTGAACAACAGGCGGCTTGGGAGCGCGTCGAATCCTGGGCGCCGGAGATCCTCGCCGCCGCGCGCGAAAGCGAAATCGATCCCTATTTACTCGGCGGCCTGGTGTACTCCGAGTCGCGCGGCGATGCTGCTGCGGTCTCTTCGGCCGACGCGCGCGGCTTGTGTCAATTGAAGGACGTCACCGCGCGCGAGATGGCCGCCCAACTCGGCATCGGAGGAGCCCCGCCTTTTTCTCCGGCCGAGAACTTGCGGCTCGGCGCCGCCTATCTCGCGAAGCACGTCGAGCGGATGCGGGGCGACGTCGATCTCGGGCTCTTGTGCTACCGCGTGGGGCCAGGCCGCGTCACGCGCGAGATTGCGCGAGCCGGCGGAGCCGCGGAGTGGCTCGCGGAACTGCGCGCCGTGGAGGGTCCAGGCCTCTGGCGCTACTGCGAACAGGTGCGCGGGGCCGCCGAGCAGTTGCGCGCTCGCGATCGCGAAGGCGTGACGCGAGCATGGCGCGAGGCCGAGAGCGATTAGACTCATGGCGCCCGTGCTCCTGATCCTCTCCCTAGTTTTTCTGCAGGAGCCCGCGACGTCTCCGGTCTGGACCGGTTACGACGAGCAGGACGCGCTGCGCTACGAACTCAGTTTCGACGCCGATTTCGATCGCGCGTGGCTCTCCGGAAGCGCGCGCATCACGGTGAAGCTGGCCCGGGCCTCCCGCTCCCTGCGTCTCGACTTGCGCCCGAGTGAGAACTGGAGCGTCCGCTTCGAAGATCCGGCCGGCAACGCACTCGAGGCGGCGCGCACCGTTCATCAGGTGATCGTGGCGCTCGGGCGCGAAGCCGCCGCTGGGGAAGAAGTCACCGTGGTCGCGCGCATGGAGGGCCTGCCCGAACTCGGCCTGGTGTTCGCGGAGAGTCGCGACGGCGCGCGCTTCCTGGTCGCGGACCCTTTCGGCACCAACACCCGCCATTGGCTGCCCTGCGAGGACTTCGTGGGCGATCGCGCGTCTTGGCGCATCGAGTTGCGCGTACCGCGCGGCATCGAAGCGATCGGAGCCGGGGACTGGCGTGAGACGACGAATGAATCGGACGCGACCCGCAGCTTCGTCGGCGAGACTCGCGCCGATCTTCCGCCGACCTTGTTCGCGTTCGCCGCCGGACCGTGGGAGCGCGTGCCAGAAGCCGGCGATCCGCGCTTGCGTCCGCACTACGTCTACGCCGCAGATCTCGAGATCGCGGCCGAAGGGCTCGGACATCACGCCGAGTGGATGAAGACGATGGAGCGGACTTTCGGACCCTACGCGTGGGAGAAGTACACCACTGCGCAGGTGCCGACGCGCTGGGGCGGCGTCGAGTATCCAGGCAACGTGTGGCTCGAGGAGAACATCTACCGTCGAGGCGATCGCGGCGTCGGCACCCTCGCCCACGAATTCGTGCACATGTGGTTCGGGGACGGCGTCGGCTACGCGAGTTGGGAGCACGCCTGGATCTCGGAAGGATTCGCTTCCTACTTCGGCCCTTGGTTGCACGCGGAGTCGGGTGGTTTGCCGCTCGAGAGCCATCTCGCCGGCGCGCGTCGCGCGTGGCTGCGCGGCCGCAATGCACGGCGGCTGCCCGTGATCTGGAAGGACTATCCGTTCCCGGACGCGCTGTTCCAGAGCAACTCTTCGAACACCTATCAAAAGGGATCGTGGGTGCTGCACATGCTGCGCGACGAAGTGGGGGATGAGGCCTTCTTCGGCGGCATCTCGGCTTGGTATCAGGAGCATCGCGGCGGCGTCACCATCACGGACACGCTGCGCGCGGCGGTCGAGGCCAAGGCGGAGCGCGATCTAGCGTGGTTCTTCACACAGTGGCTGGAACTGCCGAACTGCCCGACCTTGCAGGTCGAGCCCTTCGATGGCGGAGTCGCGATCCTGCAGGTGCAAGCAGGAGATCCCTTCCGCTTTCCTTTGGAGCTCGCGTGGAAGGATGCGAGCGGCGCGGCGCAGACCCGCCGGATTCAGGTCAGCGCGGCGCGCACCGAAGTCCCGCTCGACGCCGGCTGGTCGGCCTTGGAGTTGGATCCGCGCGTGAAACTTCTGTTCGAAGCGCGCTGAAGAACGCGGGGCTCAGGGCGCGGTGTAGAGCCGCAGCAAGGACTCGAAGGCCTGATAGGCGCCTTCGACTCGCACCGCGACGAGAGCGCCTTCGGGAATTCGCACCACGGCGTCCGCGCGCGCGAAGTGAGATCGGCGGTTCCACATCTCGGACTCCGCTGCGCCGGCCGGCGTGAGGATCCCGCCTTGGTCGGCGAGCACGGTGATGCGAATCGGATACGCGGAGAGCGCTTTCGCCCGCAGCCGCCACGCTCCGCCCGGTTGTTGCGGCGGAAACGCGTCGAGCGCCCGCAACTGCACGCCCGGGTCGCGTCCGAACAAAGGCACACGCGGAGTTTGTCCAAGCGTCCATGCTTTGGCGAGTTCGGGGTAGAGTGCCGCGTCGAGCTCGCCATGCTGCCAAGTTCCGCCGTTGGCGCCGACGACCAACCTGATCTCTGCGCCGCTCTCGCTCCAGAACAAACTGTGATCGGCGCGCGCGAGCGCTGCAGGTTGTCCCGGCTGCGCGCAGGAAGTTGCACTCAGAGCGAAGCACGCGAGAACTGCGAAGGTGCGCGCATGAGCCATGCTCGAAGGATAGCGCGACCTCGCGCCTCTTTTGCAACCGAGCCGCCGGTGGCGCCTATACTGCTCGGTTCATCCTCTCTTTCGGCTCACCATGAAGTCCTCGACTCGCGCCGACACTGGCGCCACCTCCGTATCTCCGGCCCTCAGTCTATGGGATGCCTTGCCGGAGCCCATCCTCCTCGCCGACGAGCGGGGGGGAGTTTTGTTCGCCAATGCTGCGGCGCGTCGCTGGTTCCGCTGTCTGGCTGACCCGATCGGGCTGGAGCTCGTCGCCGTGCTGCGCGACCGCTCCGAACATGCCGGCCCGCTCGACGATCTGTTGGTGCGCGCCGTTTCGAGTTCCGGCGCCGATTGTCGGCTCCACCTGCGCACCGACGATGACGGCGTCAAACCGGCACGGTTGCGCGTCAATCTCTGGAGCGATCGCGACGGCACGCGCTTCCTGCTGGCGCAGTTCAACGACTGGAGTCAACCCGCAGCCGAAGCCGAGGAGCGCGCGCGCGGCGACCGCAACGCCTTGCTACTCGACTTGCTCGGCGCCACGCTCAGCGACCTTGAGTATCCGCTTGGCGCGTTGCGTTGGTGCGCCGCGCTCGACGACGAGAGCCTCGCCAGACTGCCGGAGGAACTCCATCGCCCTTTCCGCGCGGTGCGCAAGGCTTCGCGTCACTTCGCCGACCTATTTGCGAGCCTGGACCTGCGCGGCTCGGCCGGCGTCGCGCGCGAGACTCCGCGCAACTTGCTGCGCGCCGCCGCGGCCTCCGAGCTCGATGCGGTCGTCCTGCTCGGCGATCTCGCGGATCCCGTGGTGCGTGAGCAGTGCGCCGCGCTCCACGAACACGCCCCGGAGCTGCCAGTCTTCGACGCGGTCGGAACCCCCTTGCATGCTCTCACGACTTCTCTGCGCGAGACTCTCGACCGCAACCGGCAGATCGGCGCGGCCGACGAAGTCTGGAGGCGCGTCGAGGAGATTGCGCTGCGTGACGCTTTGACCGGCGTGTTGAACCGCCGCGCCTTCGATCGCTTCGCGACCCAGGAGTTCGCGCGCGCCAAGCGCTACGACTATCCATTGGGAGTGGCGCTGTTCGACCTCGACTGGTTCAAGGAAGTGAACGACACGCTCGGCCATCCGGCCGGGGACCGCTTGTTGCAAGTGTTTGCGACCTACCTGCATTCCTCGGTGCGCCAATCGGATTTGGTCGCGCGCCTCGGCGGCGACGAATTCGCGATCTTGATGACGCATACCGACGGCGCCGGCGCGCTCACCCTGATCCAGCGCTTGCGCGACACCGCCGAGGCGCACATCCGCGAGGTGCTGCCGCCGATGGAACGCATGCCCGGAGTCTCGGTCGGCCTCGCGACTTTGCCCGCCAGCGGCATGGAGCGCTTCGAAGACCTCATGGCAGCCGCCGACACCGCGCTCTATCGAGCGAAGCGTGACGGGAGAGGCCGCATGCATTCTGCGGCCTGAGCGGCGTGTTTAAGATTCGCCGATGCGCTTGCGCGTCGCGATCCCTGTACTTTTTCTGTTTGCCGGCGCGATCCTCGCGCAAGATCCGGTTCTGTCGGCCGGGCAGGCGCGCCCCTGGCGCCACGACGGCTCCGACCTCACCGCCGACGCGCGCATCCAGTGGCGCCTTCTCGACGGCGGACTGCGCCTGGCTTGGGCGGAGAACCGCGAGCCGAAGGAGCGCGTTTATCTGCGCCTCCACGTGGACGTCGGAAGCCTCGCCGAGGAAGCGGGCGAGCGCGGCATCGCGCATTTCCTCGAGCACATGGCTTTCAACGGCCTGCGCGACTTCCCGGCCGGCACTCTGATCGAGTGGTTCCAGGAACGCGGCATGAGTTTCGGCGCGGACACCAACGCGCACACCGGCTTCTCGGAAACCGTCTACAAGCTCGACCTGCCCGCCAACGACGCGGATGCGCTGCGCGAAGGCTTGCTCGTGCTGCGCAACTTCGCCGACGGGATGCTGCTTGCCGACGAGGAAGTTCAGGCGGAGAAAGGCGTGATCGACGGCGAAGAGCGCGAGCGCGACTCTCCTGCGATGCGCGCTGGGCTCGAAGAGTTGCGCCGCCAATACGCCGGCTCACGACTCGCCGAACGGCTGCCGATCGGAGTCCGTGAGGACCGAGAGGCTTTCGACGCCGGAAGGGTGCGCGCTTTCTACGAGCGTTGGTACCGCCCCGAGCAGATGACGGTGGTGGTGGTCGGAGATCTGAACGGTCTGGACCCGGAGCCGCTGGTGCGCGAAATCTTCGCAGACCTGCGCGCGCCGACGGAGCCGCTGCAGTTGGAGCCGCTTGCCGGAAAGGCGGCATCGGCGGAGCGATTCTTCGCGGTACATGAAGCCGATCTCCCGCAGGCACGCGTCACGCTGGCGATGCTCAGGCCTTGGGCGCATCACCCGGATGACGCGGCGGAGCGCATCCACTCGGCGCTCGAGGGCATGGCATTGACCATGCTCAACTTGCGCTTTCAGGAAAAAGTCAAGTTGGCGGAGACTCCGTATCTAGGCGCGGCCGTCGGAGCGCTCGACGGACTGAAAGTTTGGGAAGGCGGCCAGTTGAGCGTGGTCGCGTCTCCCGACGCGTGGGAGGATGCCTTCCGAGCCGCGCACCTCGACCTCCGCGCGGCTCTGAATTGGGGCTTCCAGGACGCCGAAATCGAAGAAGTCCGCGCCGATTGGCTGCGCGCGCTCGACGAAGCGGTAGAACGCGAGGCAACCGCGCCTAGCGCGCGCTTGCGCGAGGCGATCCTGCGCGCGGTGGAGGAAGGCGAGGTCCCGCTCACCGCCGCCGCGCATCGCGCGCTGCTGCGCCAAACCATCGCGGAAGCCACCGCCGAGCAGTGCCTCGAAGCCTTGCGCGCCCTCTGGAAGGGTGGGGAAGCGTCCTTGGTGCTCACCGGCCCCGTCGAACTGATGCGCGATACCGAGCATCTCGAGGTGCTGTACGAAAAGAGCCGAGCTGCGAAGCCCGAGAAGCCCGCCGAGATGGCGCGAGCCGAGTTTGCCTACAATTCCGACGCCGCGCAGGCGGGGGAGGTCGTGAAGCGGGTTCTGGTCGAAGATCTGGACTTCTGGTCGGTGAGTTTTGCGAATGGAGTGCTGCTGAACCTCAAGCGCACGGACTTTTCCGAGCGACAGATCTTGATGAATGCGCGCGTTGGCGAA
The DNA here is from genome assembly GCA_027623585.1 of Planctomycetota bacterium. Lineage (GTDB taxonomy): Bacteria > Planctomycetota > UBA1135 > UBA1135 > UBA1135 > JAQBVK01. Next base: position 1,528 of record JAQBVK010000010.1, on the reverse strand, counting down.
GGATTCCTCGCCTACGACCGTGATCAAGTTCTCACGCTTGCGGCGGGGGCCGCAGGACTCGCGCAAGGCGGCCTCGAAGCGCATTCCGCGGACGACCTACGGCGCATGTTCGCGGGGCGGCAGGTCGGCTGGGGCGTCGGCATCGAAGCCGACCACTTCGAGTTCGCCGGCGCAACGACGGCGGAAGATCTACTGCTGCAGTTGGAGCTGTTCTGCGCGCACCTTCAGCATCCCGGATGGCGTGAGGAAGGATTGCAACTGTTCCAGAAGCAGATTCCGTTGATCCGCCAAGCTCTGCGCAGCAATCCCATCGGACCGCTGCTGACCGAGTTCCTCCCGGAATATCTGAGTGGCGATTATCGGCTGAATTTCTTCGGTCAGCTCGGTCCGCTGCCGCCCTTCGAGGTGATGGAGCAGGCGCGCATGGCGGAGAGCGCCGCGTTGATCGCCCCGCAGTGGGCGAACGGTCCGATCGAACTCACCATCGTCGGCGATCTCGATCCCGAAGCCGTGATCGCCGCCGCTGCGCGCACGGTGGGCGCGCTGCCGACACGGCGCGCGGCCGAACTGAACCTTTCGCGGCGCAAGGTGCCGGCATTGCCGCACGGGCTCGAACTGCGGAGCTCGGTGACCACGGCCGATCCCAAGGCGCAAGTCTTCCTGTTCTTCCCGTTGACCGATGGCAACGATCCGGAGTTGCGCCGCAATCTGAGCATGCTCGGGCAGGTCGTCAACGACCGGCTGCGGCTCGAAGTGCGCGAACGGCTCGGCGCCGCCTACTCGCCGAGCGCCGCCGTAGACGTCTCTCGCGTCTTCGACGGTCTCGGCATCTTGCTGGTCGACGCGAGCGGCGCGCCGGGCGGAGTGAACGAGCTGGTGGCGGCCTGCCGTCAGGTAGCGGCGACTCTGGCTGCCGAGGGGGTCACCGCGGAGGAAATCACTCGCTTGGCGGCGCCCGTGATCAGTCAGGTGCGAGATCAGCGCCGAGCCAATGATTATTGGCTGCGTGAGCTCGCTCAGGCGCAGTCCGAGCCGGCCACGCTGGACAATCCGCGGACGGTGATCGATTTCTACCAGCATCTGGGACCCGAAAGGATCACCGAACTGGCGGCGCGCTATTTGGCCGCGGAGGCCGCAAGTCTTTTGGTGGTGATGCCTGAGTGAGGTCGCGGCGCTACACTCTTTGGCCTAGCTCGCGCTCAACCCCTGAGACGAGCCAGAAACATCAATCATGAAGAAGAAATCCGCCTCCAGCGCCCGCGGCGCAGCTGCCCGCTGGTCTCCCGCTTTCGTAAAGCGGATCCGGAAAACGCACAACCTCTCACAGACCGCGCTCGCCCTGATGGTCGGCGTCGGGCTGAACACGGTGTATCTGTGGGAGAAGGGTTTGACCAAGCCGCGCGCTGCTGCGCGCGCTCGGGTCGAAGAGTTGGCGAAGGCTGACCCGCGCGCAGTGATGGCTCGCCTGCGCAAGGTTGGCCTCACCGAGGGCATGAAGAAGCCCGGTCGCAAGCCCAAGTCGGCTGCG
>JAQBVK010000328.1 GCA_027623585.1 Planctomycetota bacterium | reverse complement strand
CTGAGATGCCCGATAGAGCGCCTGAATGATGCCCTGGTCCGCGAGACTGTTCACTTTGGCCATCAGGCGCGCCGGGCGGCCCGCCCGCGCTTCGCCGGCTTCGAGTTCGATCCATTCGATCAACTGCCGATAGAGTCGCGTCGGCGAGGGCACGAGCTTGCGCAAATGCGGCGCGCGCCCGAGCCCCGTGAGTTGCAGGAAGAGATCATGCACGTCTTCGCAGATCTCCGGGTCCGCGGTCAACATGCCGAAGTCGCAGTAAGCGCGCACGGTGCCGTGGTGGTAGTTGCCCGTGCCGAGATGCGCGTAGCGGCGCAACTTCCCGCGCTCGCGCCGCACGATCAGCGTCATCTTGGCGTGAGTCTTGTAACCGACCACTCCGTAGACCACGTGTGCGCCTGCTTCTTGCAGCAAATTGGCGAGGCCGATGTTCGCCTCTTCGTCGAAGCGCGCGCGCAGCTCGACGACCGCCGTCACCTCCTTGCGCGCTCGCCCCGCGCGCGCGAGCGCGGCGACCACAGGCGAATCCGCGCCGACCCGATACAGCGTCATCTTGATCGCGAGCACCGCAGGATCCGCGGCCGCCTGCTCCAGCAACCGCACCACCGGCTGAAAGCTCTCGTAAGGATGGTGAAGCAAATGCGGCTTGCGCCGGATCGCAGAGAACAAGTCCTCGTCCTCGGCCAACGCGGCGGGAACGCCCGGAGCGAAAGCGCGGAACTTGAGCTCCGCTTGCTGCACCAGATCCACGAGCGCTTCCAACCGATGCAGATTCACCGGCGTGCGCACCCGAAACAGGTCTTGCGCCTCGAGCTCGAAATTGTCGAGCAAGTACTGCTCCAGTTCGGGCGGCGTGCCCTCGACGACTTCCAACCGCACAGGGAACATGAAACGGCGCCGGCTCAATTGACCAGCCAGGGCTTTGAGCAGGTTGTCGACTTCCTCTTCGTCCACTTCGATGTCGCTGTTGCGCGTCACGCGGAAGGCGTAAGCGCCCTCCACTTCCAAGCCGGGCAACACCAAAGGCATGTGCGCCTGCACCAAGCCCGAGAGCAGGGTGAAACCGCTCCAAGCTCCGCACACCGACGGCGGCATCGGGATCACGCGCGGCAGGGAGCGCGGCACTTGCACCACGGCCAGATTCACGTCGCGCCCGAAGGCGTCGGCGCCGGCCACGCGGACGATGAAATTGAGGCTCTTGTTCTGGACGCGCGGGAAGGGATGGGCCGGATCCAAGGCCACCGGCGTGAGCACCGGTAGCACCTCAGCGCGGAAGTAGCGCTCTGCCCAAGCGCGCTGCGCAGCGTTCCATTGCTGCGGCCAGAGCAAACGCACTCCTTGCTGCTCCAGCGCCGGCAGCAAGTCCTCGTGCAGCACGCGGTACTGCTCGCGCACCAATTCGCGCGCGACGCCGCCGATCGCTTCGAGCGCTTGCGTCGGGGTGCGACCGTCCACGCTCGGCTGTTCCAAGCCGAACTCGATCTGTTGCTTCAAGCCCGCGACCCGGATTTCGAAGAATTCGTCGAGGTTCGAAGAACAGATGGTCAAGAACCGCAGTCGCTCGAGCAGCGGAAGGCGCGCGTCTTGCGCCTGCGCCAAGACCCGGCGCTGGAACTCCAACAACGAAAGTTCCCGATTGAAGTAGTGCTCGGGACTCCCCAGCGGAGCGTCCGCCCGCGCCTCGGCGGAAGCGGCGCGCCGCCGGCGCTGCCGCCGTTGCTTCGATTCGTCGTTCGGATCCGCCATGAACCGCGTGCCCTCGCGCAGTGTAATGAGATCTCGGGCCGGTCGCGGACGGCGCGATCAGGCGCGCAGCCGGCGCGCGTGCAGATCGAGCCAACAGTTCTCGGCAACCGCGAGCAAGGGCTCCAATTCCTCCGGAAACGGCTCGGATTTGGGCGTGATGGCTTGAAAGCCCGCGCTCTTCTCCACGTTGCCGTACCAATAGGGCGCCCACACCCCGTAGCTCGGGTGACGGCCGGGAGGCCAGGACAGCATTGCGCGATCGAAGGCCAGGCCGAGGCGCGCGCACAGGCGGCGCAAGCTGCCCTCGGGATCGTTCAGGAGATCGGTGGATTCGATCACGATCGGATCCTCGCCGGCGCGCCTCAATGCGTGATAGAGCTCGCGTTGCCGCTCATAGCCGACGTCGCCCAGTCGCACCTCGCCAAGATCGCGCAGCATCGACGGCAGCGTCTCACGGGGGGGCCGCAACAAGAACACGTTGCGCGTGCTCGCGGCGAAACTCAGATCCATTTCGCCGACGAGATGGTGCGCCATGTGCTTGACGAACTGCACCGGCTTCGCGCACGGGCCCAGCAGCAGCGAGCGCCAGTCGGAAGATTGGGCAGCGAGCACCGCTTCGCGCATCGGATGCGCCTTGCCGGTGCGCGCCAGATAGTGAGCGTAGAACGGCTCGTCCACGCAGAAGGTGTCTTCGCGCTGCGCGAACGATCGCATCAGCGCGGTCGAAACCGTCCGCGGACAAGACCAGAGCGAGATGCGCTGCGTCAGCGTCATGCCACAGGAGCCTAGTCGCCGGCCTCGGCCTTGACCGTGGTCTTCGCCTTCGCCTTGGTCTTGGTCTTGCTGCTGCGCTTCTTGCCGCCCTTGGCCCCTGCCGGAGCGCCCGCCTTCTTCTCGCGCGGTTTGAATTCGAAGCCGTGGCGGCCGTTGGCCT
>JAQBVK010000327.1 GCA_027623585.1 Planctomycetota bacterium | reverse complement strand
GGGCGCGATCGGAAAACTTCGCTCGACCAGCACCGGCCCTTCCTCCCCCGCCTCGGTGACGAAGTGCCAACCGATTCCGTATTCGGTCTCTCCGTTCCACACTGCCCACACCGGTGCGTTCCGGCCTGCGAACTTCGGCAAGGGGCCGTCGTGGAAGTTGATCACACCGCGCTGCGGAATGGCCAGAGCGGCGGACGGAATGCGTTCCAGATGCGCAATGCTGAGCAACCAGTCGAATGGCGCGCGCGCCGAAAGCGCGGAGCCGAGATCTTGCTCCGCGTCCACGCACTCGAGCTCATGTGATCGCGCCCAGGCGCGCACGCGATCGGAATTGGTAGCCACTCCCTTCAACTCCTGGCCCCGCGCGACCAGCAGGTCTCCGCATTCCATCAATAGGGAATCATTGCCGATCAAGAAACAAGAGAAGGTAGGGCGGGTTTGCATGACAAGGTCGGGGGGTTGCCCCTCCATGTAAATATCACGACAAACTGCTCTTAATTTCTGAAAGTTGGTCTGAAATAGGCTCGCCGCCTCACAATGGAGGCATGCCGCTGGCGCTCCGACCGATCGTGGTGGAACTGACGCGCTCGCCGTGCCGGACGCGGCTACCGTTTCGCTTCGGCGCGGTCACGGTGACGGAAGCCGATCTGCTGACTTGCCGGGTGCGCGCTCGCGCGGCGGACGGGAGCGAGACCGACGGTTGGTCGGCGGACCTTCTGGTGCCGCGCTGGTTCCGAAAGGACGTGGAGCGCACGCCTGCCGAGGACGCGGCCACCTTGGCCGCCAGCGCCGAAGCCGCCGCGCGCGCTTTCTTGGATGGGGCGCGCGACGGCGAGTGTCTCGCCGCGGCATCTGCGCGCGTCTTCGCCGTGCGAGTACTCACGGAGTCCGCCAACGCACCAGACTTGCTCGAGCGCGGCTTCGTCGTCGCGTTGATCGAGCGCGCCTTGCTGGACGCCGCGTGCCGCCTTGCGGGAGTCCCCTTCGCCGAAGCTTTGCGATGCGACCTCTTTGGCGCCGGCAGCTTCGACGCGCAACCGCGCGCGCAAATTGCGGTGCGGCACACGGTCGGCATGCTCGATCCGCTGCGCACGGCCGAGATCACGCCCGAGCGGCGCGTGGACGATGGCTTGCCGCAAGCGCTAGAGGAAGACATCGCGGCGTATGGATTGGAGTGGTTCAAGGTCAAGATCGGCGCGGGCTTCGATACCGATCGCGCGCGGCTGCTCGACCTGGCGAGCTTCTTCGCCGAGCGCGATCTCGATCCCGCGCTGACTCTCGATGGCAACGAACAGTTCAGCGACCTCGACGCGCTCGCCGACCTGCTTGAAGCCGTGGCAGCGGAGCCCGACGGCGCGCGGTTGCTGGCGCGCGTGCGTTTCGTGGAGCAACCGCTGCCGCGGGCTCGCAGCTTCGAAACGGAAGCCAATCGCGGCATCGCGCGCGCCACGCGCTTCGCCCCCTTGATTCTCGACGAAGCCGACGCGCTGCCCGAGCACTTCACCCGCGCCGCCGTGCTCGGCTGGCGCGGCGTTTCCGTGAAGAACTGCAAAGGCGTGTTCCGCGCGCTCGCCACTGCGCGCTCCTGCGCCGCTAGCGGTGGAGAGCGTTTTCAGTCCGGCGAAGACCTCACTAACCTGCCGGTGCTCGCGCTCCAGCAAGACCTCTGCACTGCCGCCTGTCTCGGGCTCGCGCACGTCGAGCGCAACGGCCACCACTACTTCCGCGGTCTCGATCACTTGCCTCCCGCAAGGCAGCGCGCCGCCGATCCGGATCTCTACCGCTCGCTTTCGAGCGGCGGCTTCGCACTGCGCATCGAGCGCGGAAGCGTGCAACTCGGCTCAGTGCTGTCCGCCATCGGCTATGGTCATTCGCTCGCCGCTCCTGGGTCGGATTGTTCACCCTTTGCCATCCTTCGATAATCACCCCGTGGCTTCCACTCCTGCGCAGAGCGAGCTGTTCGACCTAGTCATCCTCGCGCGCCGACTCGACGATCCTGAAGCCGCGCTCGCCGCGCAACTGCCCGAGCAAACGCGCATTGACCTGGTCGATGCCTGGGACAAGGCTTCCGCCGACCGGAAAGTGCCGCAATGGCTCGCAGTCTGGCGAGACGTGGCGCGCGCACGCGGTTGGATCGCCGGTGAAGATCTCGTCGCCGCCTTGGTCACGCTGCGATTGATCCTCGGCGGAATTGGCCTGCTGCTCGGCGCTGGCGCGACGCGCTTACTGCTCCACTACGACGGCAGCGAGCCGGTCAACATTCTCGTCACCTGCGTCCTGTTGTTCGGACTGCAGTTCGTATTGTTGATTACGGCGCTGAGCTTCTTCGCGAAGAGTAGCCGGCCTGGCGCTGCGAGCCCGGTCTGGTTCCGCCGTCTGCTCCAGAGCCGGCGCGCAGAGAGTCTGCGCCTGCTGCGCGACGCCACCGATCGCTGGACCGTGTTTTCGCTCTCGCAGTGGTTCGGGCTGGCTTTCAACCTCGGCGCGTTCCTGACGGCGCTTTACTTCATCGTTTTCACGGACCTCACCTTCGCCTGGTCCTCCACCCTCGACCTCGAGCCCGAACTGGTGCATCGAGTCGCACAAGCGGTGGCCTGGCCTTGGTCGTGGATTCCCTCGGCAGTGCCCAGCCTGGAGGTGATCGATGCCAGCCGCTGGTCGCGCGCGAGCGGCCAGTTTGCATCGAA
>JAQBVK010000326.1 GCA_027623585.1 Planctomycetota bacterium | reverse complement strand
CGTCCCGCGTCGCTCACGCGGCGATCTCCAGACCGCGCGCTGCTCCCCGCAGCGCGCGGTTCTTGTTTCATGCCCGATCTCAGACCCCGTCGCGGTCTCTGACGGGATCTGGTGCCATTCTGTGATCGAGCGGTCCGTTCTTGCAGGACACGGCGGCGGATCGATCACGAAGTGTGACTAATCGCCGACGGGTCTCGCCGACGGGTTCGCCGCGCGCTGGGCGGCGTACTCGAGGGCACGGTCGAGCGAGAAGGCGAAAGGCTCGGGGTCGGCACGACCGGTGCGGGCGAGATCGTAGGCCGCGCCGTGCATCGGGCTGACCCGCAGGATCGGGCCGCCGACGAAGAGGGTGTAGGCCTGCTCGCGCGGCAGCATCTTCAAGGGAATGAAAGCCTGGTCGTGGTAGAGCGCCACCACCACGTCCCAATCGCCGCGCGCGCCGGCGGCGAAGACCACGTCGGGCACCAGCGGGCCGGCGGTTTCCCAACCGTACTCCTCGCGGACCTTCGCGATCGCGGGACGCAACAACTTGTCTTCGTCGTCGCCGAAGGCGCCTCCCTCCCCCGCATGCGGATTGAGCGCCGCGAGCGCGATGCGCGGCTCGGCGATGCCGAGGGTTTCGCGCGCCGCTTCGTGCGCGAGGCGTAGCGACTTCGCCACCACCTGATGATCGAGCCGTGCGAGCGCTTCGCGCAACGACATGTGCCGCGTCGCCACCAGCACGCGCAAGGCGCCCGCGCAGGCGAGCATTCCGTAGCGCCGTGATCCGCACAGCTCGCCGACGATCTGCGTCTGCCCTTCATAGGGATAGCCCGCGAGATGCATGCTCTCTTTGTGGATCGGCGGCGTGACCAGGGCGTCGGCGCGATCTTGCAGGCAGGCGGCGCCTCCGCGCAGCACGCCCTCGACCGCCGCGAATCCGAAGGCGGCAGCAGGCCGGCCGGGAGGATCACGCGGCTCCGCGGATTCCAACTCCACCACCGGCAGCGGCGCGTTCGGATCTTCCACGGCGGCGAAGCCTGCTTCGAGGGTCGCCGCGGCAGCGAGCTCCGGCGGCGCGCCATTCGGCCAACACGAACTCGGCAATCCCGCCGCAATCGCGCGTAATGCGTGGAGGTGGCCGAGCATCACCGGCCGGCAGGCTTCGCGCACCGACGCGCGCGCCAAAACTCGCAACGCGACCTCGGGGCCGATGCCGCCGAGATCCGATTCAGGCACGACAACGCGCGAGCGCACGCGCGCAGTTTACCATGCGAGCGTGGGACGACTCGACGTCACCTCCTCGCAGAACGAGGAACAGCTGCGCCTGTTCATGCAGCGGCTGTTGCGTGACTTGCAGGCGCTGGAGCATCTGCTCGCGCACGGCTTGATCGAATCGGATCGTCGCCGCGGAGGCGCCGAGCAGGAGTATTTTCTGGTCGACGGCGCGATGATGCCGCGCAACATGGCGACGGCGGTGCTGGAACTGCTGGACGACCCGCACTTCGTGCACGAGCTCGGCCAGTTCAACCTCGAGGCCAACCTCGATCCCTTCGTGCTCGGCGGCGACTGCTTCGCGCGGCTGGAGCGGCAGGCCAGCGAGTTGACTGCGCGAGCGCGCAAGGCCGCCCGCGACCTCGGCGGCGACGCGGTGATCTGCGGCATCCTGCCCACGCTGCGTCAGCAAGACGTGCGCAGTGATTCCATGGTGGATCGCCCCCGCTATCGCGCGCTCGAAGACGCGTTGCTGCGGCTGCGCGGCGGCGCCTTCCGTCTGCACATCAAGGGCATCGATGACCTGAAGACCACGCACGACTCGATCATGCTCGAAGCGTGCAACGCATCCTTCCAGGTGCACTTCCAGGTCGCGCCGGCCGACTTTGCGCGCTACTACAACGTCGCGCAAGCCGTGGCCGGGCCGGTGATGGCGGCGGCGGTCAACTCGCCGCTGTTGTTCGGTCGCCGGCTCTGGCGCGAAACCCGGCTCGCACTCTTCCAGCAGAGCGTGGACACGCGATCCGATGAGGTGCCGGAGCGCGCACAGATGCCGCGGGTTTCCTTCGGGACGCGTTGGGTGAAGGAAAGCCCGGTCGAGATCTATCGCGAAGACATCTCCCGCTTTCCGGCGTTGATTGGCACCGAGGGCGATGAAGATCCCTTCGAGGCAATCGCCGCCGGACGCGCGCCCGCGCTGACGGCGCTGCGCTTGCACACCGGCACGGTGTATCGTTGGAATCGCGCCTGTTATGGCGTCGGTGGAGAAGCGGGCGCCGAAGCGAAACCGCATCTGCGCATCGAGAATCGCATCCTTCCGGCCGGCCCGAGCGTGCACGATGAAGTCGCCAACGCGGCGTTCTGGTTCGGACTCGTCGAGGGGGTCGCGCGCGAGCACGGCGATCCGCAGAAGCTCATGGAGTTCGACACCGCGAAGGGCAACTTGCTCGGCGCCGCGCGCATCGGATTGGAATCGCAGATGCACTGGCTCGACGACCAGCACCATCCCTGCGTGTCCTTGATTCGGAAGCAGCTCCTGCCGCTCGCCGAAGCCGGGCTCGAGGCGCTGCAGGTGGATCGCGCCGATCGCGAGCGCTACCTCGACACCATCCGCGCGCGCGTGACCAGCGGCCAAACCGGCGCGCGCTGGCAACTCACTTCGTACAACCCCCTGCCGAAGAACGCGTAGCCGGCGGAGGAGCAAGCCTGCCTGGTGC
>JAQBVK010000325.1 GCA_027623585.1 Planctomycetota bacterium | reverse complement strand
CGGGGATTGGCGCTCCGAGTCGTGGACCTTCATCCCCGAGGATGGCAGCGCCGCGTTGAGCGGCGGCAATCCGCGCCACCAGGTCCGGCCCGGATTCATGACCGCGTTGGCCGGCATGCGCTTCGGCTGGTGCTCGCTCGGCATCGCAGCCTGGGGCTTGCTGCTGGTGCTGTCGGGCTGGCGCTGGCGCCGCCTTCTGATCGCCGCCGAAGTGCCGTGCTCGCTCGGACGCGCGATGCGCCTCACCTTCGTCGGAAATTTCTTCAACAACGTGATGTTCGGCGCCACCGGCGGCGACGTCGTGCGCGCGGTGATGGTGACGCGCGGACTCCAGCAGAACCGCTGGCGCGCAGCGCTGTCGGTGGTGGTGGATCGCCTGATCGGTCTTTACGTGCTGCTCCTGATCGCCGCGGCCGTGCTCACGCTGGCCTGGCGCAACGGTGATTTCGAAAGAGTGCCTTCACTGCACAAGGTCTGGTTGCTCGCGCTCGTGCTGCTGTCGGTGGCAACCCTGGGCTCGGGCATCTACCTCTCGGCGCGCGGACGCCGCTGGTTTCGCGTGGATGCGATGCTGGCGCGCATGCCGGCGCGCGGCACGATCCAAAAGGTGGACGGCGCGCTGACGCTCTACCGGCAGAACACCGGCACGGTGTTCGGCGCCCTGCTGCTCTCGATTCCGCTGCAAGCCGCCGGAATCCTTTCCTTCTACTCCTTCGCGCGCGCGCTCGGCGCGGAACTCGACTTCTTCGACACCGCCGTGATCTTCCCGGTCGTCCAAACCGTCTCTGCGCTGCCCTTGGCGCCGGCCGGATGGGGCGTGGGCGAGACGCTGTACGGTTTCTTCTTCAGCCGCTACGGCGCCGGCTTCACGATCGGCGTTGCGACCTCGGTGCTGTTCCGGCTGGCTTCTCAAGTCGGCTGGGGACTGGTCGGCGGCGCGCTCTGGGCCATCGGCAAGGAAAGGCACACCATCACCCAAGAATCCGCATGAGTCTCGCAGTCTTCGGTTCGATCGGTCTCGACGACGTCGAGACTCCCTCCGGTAGTGTTCACGGCGCCGTGGGCGGCTCCGCGGTCTACTTCTCGCTCGCGGCCTCGCTGTACACGCACGTGCAAGTCGCGGGCAACGTAGGGAATGATTTCCCGCCTGAGGCTTGGGACACTCTGCGTCATCGCGGTGCCGACCTCTCGGGCTTGAAGCTGTTCCGCGATCGCCCGAACTTTCGCTGGCGCGGGCGCTACGAAGGCGACATGAACGAAGCGATCACGCTGGAGACGCAACTCAACGTACTCGAAGTAGAGCCGGAAGTGCCGGCTTCCTATCTCGACGCGCGGCTGGTGTTCCTCGCCAACATGGGGCCCGACGTGCAGGCCAAACTGCGCGCGCGCTTTCCGAAGGCGATGGTGTGGGCGGACACGATGAATCTTTGGATCCGCATCCAGCGCGAAGCTCTCGAAGCCCTGCTGCCCCAACTCGACGGCCTCGTGCTCAATGACGGCGAAGCTCGAATGCTGACGGGCGAGCACAACCTGATCGCAGCCGGAGCTCGGCTGCAGGAGCTGGGACCCAAAATCGTGGTCGTGAAGAAAGGGGAGCACGGCGCCTTCTTGTTCGCGCCCGACGGGCGCTTCAGCCTGCCGGCCTACCCGACCACGCGGGTGGTGGATCCGACCGGCGCCGGCGATTCCTTTGCGGGAGGGCTGCTCGGCTCGCTCGCGGCCTCGGGGTCGCATGATTTTCCCGCGCTGCGACGCGCCATGGTGGACGGCACCGTCTGCGCCTCGCTGACGGTCGAGGAGTTCAGCACGCGAGGCTTGGAGGCCGCCGATCCGGCCGAATTGGCGCGTCGCAGCGCCGAACTGCGGGCTTTCGTGGACGTCGGGTAACCCGCTCCGGCGAGCGCGTGGTAGGGGTGAGGCCGGGCGGCTGGAGACGCCCGGGTCCGCCCCCTACACTCTGGATTGAGGCATCCATCCCGTGGCAACGAAGAAATCCCCTGCATCCCCTCCGCCGGCTTCCGGCGACCGCATCAAAGCCATTCAGACCGCTCTCGCCGCGGTCCACAAGGACTACGGCGCTGAAGCCGTGGTCGACCTGTCCGCCAATCCGCGTCCGGAGATCGAAGGCATCCTGACCGGCTCGATCTCGCTGGACGAGGCGCTCGGCGGCAAGGGTTTGCCGCGCGGCCGCGTCATCGAGCTCTACGGCCCGGAGTCGAGCGGCAAGTCGACGCTCGCGCTGAGCGTGATCGCGCAGGCGCAAAAAGCCGGCGGCTTCGCGCTCTACGTGGACGCGGAGCACGCCTTCGATCCGGAGTACGCCAAGAAGTGCGGCGTGGACATCTCGGGTGAGAAGTTCCTGCTCGCGCAGCCGAGCACCGGCGAAGAAGGGCTCGACATCAGCGAACACTTCATCAAGTCCGGCGCGGTGGACGTGGTGGTGATCGATTCGGTGGCGGCGCTGGTGCCGAAGGCCGAGATGGCGGGCGATATCGGCGACTCTTTCGTCGGCGTGCAGGCGCGCATGATGTCGCAGGCGCTGCGCCGGCTGACCACCGTGATCGGCAAGACGCGCGCGGTCGTGATCTTCATCAACCAGTTGCGCGAGAAGATCGGCGTCATGTTCGGGAACCCCGAAACCACGCCGGGCGGACGCGCTCTGAAGTTCTACTCTTCGATCCGCATGGACGTG
>JAQBVK010000324.1 GCA_027623585.1 Planctomycetota bacterium | reverse complement strand
GTCGTCGCCCAGCGAAATGCCCATGCGGCGGCGCGGGGGAGAGGCCTTGCGCATCTCGTCGCGCGGCACCATGGTCTCGGCGTTGGCAAGGCGCCATGCGGTGGAGGCGACGATCCGCGCGGTGTAACGTTGGTAATCAGGCGCGGCCTCCTCGTAGAAGTCGTGCTGAGTGTGGTGGATGTACCCGTACGAAGTTCGTCCGAACTGCTGCCAGAAGAAGCCCGGCACTCCATAGGGAATGTAGCTGTCGTGGTCCGAGCCGATCGGGTAGGTCAACTGCGCCACCGGAGCGATGCGAAAACGCAGGTCCTCGTCCTCCGCGTCCGCGGTGTGCGCAATCATCGGTCCGAACACTTCTTCGAACATCGGCGCCATCGACGGCGTGGCCTCGATGCCCGCGCAGGCGTTGGTGCCGCCGTCGTGCACGATGACGGCGCTGATGTAAGGCAGTTCCTTGGGGTGTTGTTCGACGTAGGCCGCGCTGCCGAGCAGTCCCTGCTCCTCGCCGCTCCATAGCATGAAGCGAATCGTGCGACGCGGCTTCAAGCCTTGTTCGCGCAGCGTGGCAGCGAGGATGCGCGCCGCCTCCAAGGTCGTGGAAGTGCCGGTGCCGTTGTCCTGGGCGCCGCGCGCGCCATCCCATGAATCGATGTGACCGCCGAAGATCACCATCTCCTCGGCCTTGTCGGTGCCGGGGATTTCGGCGATCACGTTGTACAGCGGGATCGGGCCCGCGACGAAGCTCTGATTGATGTCGAACTCGAGTTCGACCGCGTTGCCAGCGTTTGCGCTGGCTTGCAGTTCGGCGAACTGGTCGCGACGAAGGCTGATGAACACGCGCGTCGGCAGACTGTTCATGTCCGTCGGCACCCGTCCATCGGTGCGCACGAGTTGACCTCGAACCGGCATGATCACGCCGAAAATTCCGGCCTCGTCGCAGGCGCGCCCGAGGCGGTCGCGGAACTCGTCCGTCGAGTCGTACCGCGGAGTCGCGCCGCCGCTCGCGCACAGTAGCCAACTGCCCGGCAGCAGGGCTCGGACTGCTTCCAATTCTACATCGTTCGCCGGAGCCACCAGCGCACGGCCGCGCTGCGCGCCCGCGGTGCCCGGCGTCCACGCATTGGTGGTGAAGTCCAACTCCATTTTCTTCGGCTGCACCATGCGGCCGCGCTTGTAACTGCGATCGAAGCCGACCGGATACGTTCCCCATTCGACCATTCGCACGTTCTCGAGGCCATAGCCTTCGAAACGCTGCACTGCCCAGTGGCAGGCTTCGGTCAGATTGGTCGAGGAGGTCAGACGCGGGCCGATGCCGTTCGACAACTCGTCCAGGATCGCCATCACCTGCATGTCCTCGTCCGGGATGGCGTAGATGGCGTCCACCACCGGATCTTGTTCCGGCAAGCCGGTGACGGATTGCGCGAACGCCGGCGCGGCGAGCAGCGGGAGGAGGAGGAGGCGAGCGAGACTCTGCATGGCTTCAGGCGGCGCCCTCCGGTCAGGGAGCGGAGAGAGCCAGAATAGGCTCTTGCCGATCAGTACGGAGTTCCGACTCGCCGCTTGGGACTAATTCGGCGCCTTGCTTGCCTCGACAGTTTCCTTCTCCCAATCGAACCAAGCCGCCATGCGCTCGGAACCGCGCTGCCAGATGATCATGGCACGGTTGTCGGCGGCGTTGAGGGCCTCGAACAGGCTCTGCATGTCTTTCACTTCGCGATCGCCGATCTTGAGAAGTTTGTCGCCAGCTTTGAGGCCCGCCTTCGCGGCCATTCCGCCATCGGTCACGGCCTGCACGGAGCCATCCTCACCGGGTTGGAAGCCCATGCGCCGGCGCGGGCGGCGGCCTTCGCTGTCTCCCGGCAGGTCCGTGCGCGGAACCATCGTCTCTGCGTTCGCCAACCGCCAAGCAGCCGAGGCGACGATGCGCGCCGTGAACAGTTGGTAGTCCGCCCTGGCTTCCTCGTAGAGGTCGTGCTGCGTGTGGTGGATGTAGCCGTAGGAAGTGTTGCCGCGTTGATTCCAGAAGAATCCAGGGACCCCGAGGCCGAGGTAGGTGTCGTGGTCACTGCCCACGCCGCGCGGTAGACCTTCGACGTCCACGATGCGGAAGCGCAGGACTTCGTCCTCGGCGTTTGCCGTGTGGGCGATCATCGGCGCGAACACCTCTTCGAGCATCGGCTTCATGTGCGGTGAGGCTTGGATGCCCGAGCAGGCGTTGGTGCCGCCGTCGTGCACGATCACCGAACCGATCAGAGGAAGCTCTTCGGGGTGTTGCTGGGCGTAGGCGCGCGAACCGAGCAGTCCTTGCTCTTCCCCGCTCCACAACATGAAACGGATCGTGCGGCGCGGCTGCAGACCTTGCTCGCGCAGCGTCGCGGCGAGGATGCGAGCGGCTTCCAGGGTGGTGGAGGTGCCGGTTCCGTTGTCCTGGGTGCCGCGCGCGCCGTCCCAGGAGTCGAGGTGGCCGCCGAAGATCACCATTTCCGCCGCCTTGTCGGTGCCGGGAATCTCTGCGATGACGTTGTAGAGCGGAATCGGGCCAGGCACGAAGTTCTGCTGGATGTCGAACTCGAGTTCGACGGCCTCGCCGGCGTTGACGCGATTTTGGATGTCCGCGTACTGGTCGCGGCGCAGCGTGATGGCGACGTGGGTCGGCAGATTCTCCGGATCGACCCGGTAGCTGCCGCCGGTGTGAACCA
>JAQBVK010000323.1 GCA_027623585.1 Planctomycetota bacterium | reverse complement strand
CGTCGTCCTAGCCGGCTGCCCCACACCCTCGCCCCACGAACCCGATCGCGTGCGATCGGCCCCTGATCCTGCCTCCGGTTGCATCCCTGCCGATGGATTCGGTCTCAGGCCCTCGAATCGGGGTGAGCGGTTACCGCTCGATGTAGGCGCTCACCTGCGTTGCCGAGCACGTGCGGCTCGCCGGATGCGGGCCGTGGACTCGCCCCGACGACCCGATTGCCTGCGAACGGGCCCTGATCCTGCCTCAGCTTGCGTCCTTGCCGGCCGAATTGGTCTCGTCCCTTCGAATGAGGGTGGACGGAGGCCGCTCGATCGCCTGATCGAAGGCCAGGGAGGGACTCGGCGCGTCGCCGTCGCGGTCGTACTCGCCGAGTCGATAGATGTGCTCGCGGTAGACGCGCAGGTCGATGAGCGCGAGTGTCTGGACGACCCGCAGCGTGACCATCTGCTCCGTGATGCGGCCCGGATGCCGCAGCAGGTCGGCCAGCAGCTCGAGGCCGCGCTCCGCGGCGGCCGCTTCGCCGTAGCGGTCCCACGCGACCAGGGCACGCCGCGATCCGTCGCGGTCGTGCGCCACGGCACGCCACATCAGGCGGCGCAAGTCGGAGTCGTCCTTGCCCTGCGCGTCCCACCAGCGCGCGAACGCGCGGCGCAGCGGCCACGCGAGGCGCCACACGACGCCCGCCGGTGCTCGGTCCCGCGCGGAGGCGAGTGTCTCGTTCAGGATGTCGCCGCACGAGAGCAAGGCCCGGATGCCGAGGAAGTCGCCTCGATACGCGACGGTGGCTGCGCGCGTGTGCTCGCGCGTGAGCGTCCCGACGTCCACGCCAATCCGCTCGGCCACGCGCGCGCCCAGGCCACCTTCGTCGAGCAGCTGCGCGAGACGTCGCACGTCGGCCTCGGCGCGTGCCTGCTCGGCGGCGAGCTTGCGCCGCTGCCGGCCCGTGGCACCGATGAACGCCAAATCCTCGTCGCAGCCCGCGCCCTCCAGCCCGGACTCCGTCGTGTCTGGCAGCCGCACGCCCATGTACTCCGCGTCGAACCGCGCGCGCAGCCACAGGCTGCTCCACACGATGGGATCCCGCATGCGCCCAATCTTGCGACACGCCGTGGCGTAGTCGGACTCGAACTCGCGGTTGCTGTCGCCGCGCGCCCGCGGCGTGCGGATCTCGCGCACCGCCCGCACGAGCCATTGCCCAAGCCGCGCCATCGTCTTGAGCCAGCGCCAGAACATGCGCAGCGGGATGATGAAGGCCCGTCCGCCTCCAAACCAGCGGTCGAAGACGCGATACAGGTTGAGCACGCGCTGGTCCTTCGGGCGCACGTGCAACGGATACGTTCCGAACACTTCGCGGAAGAGCGCGCGCCGATCGCGCTGCAGATTGCGGAGCACGTCGGCGCCGAAGCGCTCGGCGACCTCACGATCGCGACCGGCGTCGTCGTCGAGGAAGTGCAGCGCCGTGAACGCCGTCGTGATGTAGCCGCCACCCTGGTGATGCAGCCGATCGGCGTCGTGCGGGGACGGCCCGCCCCGCGCGAGCCACGCGTCGTAGCGCGCGCGGTCGCGCGCGTTGCAGAGTGCGAGCTCGGCCAGCGGAATCGCAAAGCGGTTGTATTCCACAACTAATCGCGCGGCGGATTGAGCAATCGCCTTCGAGATGAACGAGTACCAAAGGTACGGGCCGCGCAGCGAAGAGCGCGGCTGCGAGAGGTCGAGCGCGGCGAGCGCCGCTCGCTCCTTGCGGTCCACGCGCGCGGAGAGGGCGCGCATCTGACGCAACGCGGGGCTCCCGAGCATCTGGCTGCTTGTGTGATGGTCGCTCTCGGTGAGCAGCGCCCCGTCGAGTCCGTCGCGGTAGAGCAGAATCACACGGTCCATGGCATAGGCCAGGGAGCCCAGGTCGCGCCCCGCACGCGCGGTGGCGAGTGAGTGCCGCACCGAGTCGGCCAGCACTCCCACGCGATCCTCATCGGCGGAGCCTAGCGCGAGCGCTTCAGCGCGCAGGACGCGCTGCTCGAACAACGCGGCATCACGATCGATGTAGCGCCCCTTGATCGCTTCGGTCAGCCCAAGGAATTGCGCGTGCACCGTCTGGTCGTAGAAGCTCGTCGCTTGGCCGGCGAGCCGCTTGAGCCACCAGCCGATGGCCAGGATGAAGATGCATACGGCGCCGAGCACATAGATGACGGGGCCGAGGAAGGTGCGCAGGAAGTCGGCCAACCAACCCAGGTGCCCGCGCGCGTTGAACAGGTGGATGACCCCGAGCACCAGCAGGTAGCCGAGGCCGAACAGCGCCAGGCGATACGCGGGGCGAAAGCTGCTGCGCACCATCGTCGTGCCGACGCGGTCGACAAACTCAGAGGGCGTCACCGTCCCGTGTAGATCGGCGAACCAGAACCAGCGATCGTGCAGGCGCCGGAGCTCGCGCGCCGTGGTGTGGCTGGCAGCGGCTGCGACCTCCGCGCTGGACATGTGCGTCGCCACACGCGGTACGTACCGGCGAATGACGGGCAGCCACCGGAGCGGCGCGCGGGCGAAGCTACGGACGGCCCGGGCGGTGCGGGCGACAAACTCGGTGCCGAGGTCGGCCTCGAGCTGCGCGGGGCTGACGGCGTCGAGCGTCCGGATCAGTTGCTCAGCCGGGACCTCGCGCCGCGTATGCGGCACCGGCGCCTGGCCGGGCCGCAGCGCGCGCATGGAACCCGCCGC
>JAQBVK010000322.1 GCA_027623585.1 Planctomycetota bacterium | reverse complement strand
TTCGGCTTCGTTGCGCGGCGATTCCGGCTCGGTGCGGCTGGAGCGCGACGGCGCCGCACCGCGCACGCTTGCCTTGCCGGTGCACGAAGCCCTACGCGCGGCCGCCGCCGACGATCGCCTTCCCGAACCGCCGCGCGCGCTGCCGCCTTTCCACGGGGGTTGGGTCGGATGTTTCGCTTATGAGTGGTGCGGCACACTCGAGCCGCGCGTGCGCGCCGCTCGTGAGCGCGCAGGCGTTCAGACCGAGGAAGCTGAAGCCGATTTCCGTTTCTTCCCGACCGTGGTTGCCTTCGATCATGCCGCGCAGAAACTTGCGTTGCTGCGGCGCTGTCCGCAGGGAGCCGCCGGCCACGCCGCGGCGCTTGCGCACCTCGAAGCGCTCGCCGCCGATCTCGACACTGAGCCGCCGGCACCCGGCGTCTTCCGCCTGCTTGACGCCGAGCCAAGCTCCTCGATGGACCGCAGGACCTATGAAGAAGGCGTCACGCGGCTCCAGCGCGAGATTGCACAAGGTGAAGTCTTTCAAGCGGTGCTCGCGCGCCGTCTCGCGTGGCGCTGCGAAGGCGACCTGTTCGCGCTCTACCGCGTCCTGCGCCTGGTCAACCCTGCGCCGCACATGTTCTATTACGAGTCCGCAGGCCGCACTCTGATTGGTTCCTCACCCGAGCGTCTCGTCAGCGTGCGCGGACGTTTGGTGCAGAACCGTCCGATCGCCGGCACCCGCCCACGCTCCAACGACGAAGCCGAGGATCAGCGCCTCGCAGCCGAACTCATGGCCGACCGCAAGGAGCGAGCCGAGCACGACATGCTGGTGGACCTCGGCCGCAACGATCTCGGCCGCATCGCGCGCACCGGCACCGTGCGGGTGGTCGAACACGCTGCGTTGGAGAAATTCGCGCGCGTGCAACATCTGGTCTCGCGCATCGAGTGCGAGCTGGCCGCGCCTTACGACGCGCTCGACGCGCTCGCGGCGGCCTTCCCGGCCGGCACCGTCAGCGGCGCGCCTAAGGTGCGGGCGATGGAACTGCTCGCGGAGTTGGAACCGGTCGCGCGCGGCGCCTACGCGGGTGCCTTCGGCTACCTCGACGGATCCGGCAACCTCGACACCGCGATCATTCTGCGCACCATCGTCGCGCGCGAAGACGCCGATGGCCTGCGCGTGATGGTGCAGGCCGGGGCCGGCGTCGTGCATGACTCGGTGCCAGCGCGCGAGTACGAAGAAACCGTTCACAAAGGCAGCGCGCTCGCCGAAGCCTTGCGCCTCACCGAGGAGCTCTCGCGATGATCCTGCTGCTCGATAACTACGATTCCTTCACTTGGAACCTCTGGCAGGCGCTGGCCGGACTCGGTTGCGAAGTAGAGGTGCAGCGCAACGATGCGCTGAGCGTGGAGCAGGCGCTCGCGCGCGCTCCCGAAGCGGTGGTCTTCAGCCCCGGACCCGGCCGCCCGGCCGACGCCGGCATCATGCCGGCCTTGCTCGCGGCGCTACCTGCGCGCACGCCCTTGCTCGGCGTTTGCCTGGGACACCAATGCCTCGTCGAGCACTATGGTGGCCAACTCGAAGTGGATCCGGTGCCGGTACACGGCAAGGCGTCTTTGGTGCATCACGAGAAGGACGCGCTCTTCGCTGGGCTTCCGAATCCCTTCCCCGCGGGGCGCTACCACTCGCTGCGTGCAGTGCGCAGCTCGGTGCCGGACTGTTTGACGGTGACCTCGTGGACCGAGGAAGGGCACGTGATGGGTCTGCGCCATCGCGAACTCCCGCGTCACGGCGTGCAGTTCCATCCAGAATCCATCCTCACTCCGCAGGGCGGGCGCTTGCTCGCAAACTTCCTGGAACTCGCGGGCCTGCTCGCGCGCAATCGCGCATGAATACCGCCGAGAGCGTCGCCGTCGTGCGTCAGCGTCCGCTGACGCGGGGCGAGGCGCGCGCGTTGTTTGCCGAAGTGCTGGCTTCGCCGCCTCCCGCGGACGCATTGATGGACCTCCTGCGCGCATGGGCGGCGCGCGGCGAGACCGCCGAGGAGATCGCCGGCGCCGCCGAAGCGATGCGCGGAGCGATGACGCCCTTCGAGCACGCGGAACCTGGCGCGGTGGATACCTGCGGAACCGGTGGCGACGGCCTCGGCACCTTCAACATCTCGACCACCGCGGCCTTGGTCGCGGCGGCGGCAGGGGTGAAGATTGTCAAGCACGGCAATCGCGCCGCGTCTTCCCAGTGCGGCAGCGCGGACCTCTTGGAAGCAGCCGGCGTGCAACTCCAGCTCGACGCGGCCGCTGCGCGCGTAGTGTTTGAAGAGTGTGGCTTCGTGTTTCTCTACGCACCGGCTTTTCACCCGGCGCTCGCGCCGATTGCACCGGTGCGCCGTGCGCTCGGCATTCGCACGATCTTCAACTACCTGGGTCCGCTCTGTAATCCGGGCCGCGTGACGCGTCAGTTGCTTGGCGTCAGTGACGCGGCGCGGCTGGCCGACTACGCGCAAGTACTGGCGACGCTCGGGTGCGAACACGGCGCAGTCGTGCACGGCGCGGGCGGCGCCGACGAGTTGATGCTCGAAGGACCGAATTTGCTGCTCTGGATCGGCGGGCGCGTGCCGAACGGCGGCGCCTCTTCCCTCCCCGCGCGCGAATTCGGCATTCGGCCAGCGCCGGTGAGCGCTTTGGCTGGCGGCGACGCGGCCTGCAACCTCGCCTTGCTCGAGCGCGTCCTCGACGGCGAATCC
>JAQBVK010000321.1 GCA_027623585.1 Planctomycetota bacterium | reverse complement strand
GGCGTCGGCGCGGTGGCTGCGGTGGCCGGCGCGGGCGTGGGCCTCGGCGGCGCCTGGCTGTTGGTGCGCAACAAGGACGCGGTCGCCGCGTTCCTGGCCGACCGCCTCGGCATCGAAATCTTTCCCGCGCAGCTCTACGTGGTCGACGGCCTGCCCGCGCAGTGGGATCCGATCGCCGCCGCCTGGCTGACCGCCGGCGCGCTCGGCATCGGCCTGCTCTTCGCGCTCGCGCCGACGCTGCGCGCCGTGTTCCTCGACCCGGTGGAAGCCCTCCGTTATGAATGATTCCACGCCGGTCCTGGCAGCGAGCGGTCTCAAGAAATCCTATCGCATGGGAGTGGAAACTCTCGCGGTTCTGCGCGGCGTTTCGCTGACTCTTCACGCCGGCGAAACCTGTGCCTTGATGGGTGCGAGCGGCAGCGGCAAGAGCACCCTCTTGCATCTGCTCGGCCTGATGGATCGGCCAGA
Source organism: Planctomycetota bacterium (assembly GCA_027623585.1). Classification (GTDB taxonomy): domain Bacteria; phylum Planctomycetota; class UBA1135; order UBA1135; family UBA1135; genus JAQBVK01. Next base: position 2,280 of record JAQBVK010000321.1, on the reverse strand, counting down.
CGCCGGCGAGATCCTCATCGCCGGTGAGCCCATGCACGGCTTGGGGCCGCGCCGCGCCGCGCGCGCGCGCGCCGCGCGCATCGGATTCGTGTTCCAGCAGTTTCAATTGATGCACGAATTGAGCGCGCTCGAGAACGTGCTGCTGTCGCGACGCCTCGCGGCCGGTGCGCCGTGGTGGTCGCGCGGCGCAGCCGAACGCGCGGCGGCGAGAGCGGCACTGGAATCGGTGGGTCTCGCCGCGCGCCTGCGCCATCGCCCGACGCAGTTGTCCGGCGGCGAACAACAACGCGTCGCGATTGCGCGCGCCTTGGTCTCGAAACCGGTGCTGCTGCTCGCTGACGAGCCCACCGGCAACCTCGATCGCCGCACCGGCGAGGAAGTGCTGACGCTGTTGCTCGCGCGCGCGAAAGAGCAGGGCGCCGCCGTGCTCCTCGCGACCCACGATCCGGCCGTCGCTGCAGCCTGCAGCCGCACGCTGCGGCTCCACGAGGGCTTGGTGGTCATCTCATGAGCCTGTTGCGCCTCGGCTGGGTGTGGTGCCGCAGGCGCTTGATCCTGGTCTGCGCCGCGCTCGGTATCGCGCTCGGCGTGGCCGTGTTGTTCACGGTGCTGGCAGTGTTCCAAGGCTTCGTGCACGAATTGGAAACCAGCATCAAAGTGGTTTCCGGCGATCTCACGCTGCAGATTCCGCGTCGTTCGGAAGCGCGCGCGGAGGAATACCTCGCGCCGCTGCGCGCGCTGCCCGAGGTCGCAGACGCCACCGTGCGCCTGAATTGGTTCGGCATGGTCGGCCGCCGCGGCGCGCGCGCGCTTGACGATCCGCGCGCCGCCGATCTCACCGGGCTGATGTTGGCGGGCGTCGAAGGCGTTGAAGCGGCAGGACTCCCTCCCGCTGCGCCCGCGGGCGAGCCCGCACCGGTGCTGATGGGCAAATTGCTCGCGAACCGGCTCGGTCTCGTGGTCGGCGACGCGCTCGAAGTCTTCTCCTATCGCGACAGCGGACGCTCGAAAGTCTTCGTGCGCAAGACCTACGTGTTGGCCGACTTCGTCGAGAGTGGCCGCTACGACCAAGATCTCAATCGCGTGCTCGCGCATCGCGCCGACGTCGCCTTGCTCGCGCAGAGCGGACCGAACTTCAGCGAGATCGCCGTACATGCGCGGCCGGGCACGGACGCCGAACTGCTCGCCGCCGCCGTGATCCAGGCGCTCGCCAACGCCGGGATCTCGGAGCGAGATTTTCCCGCGGTGCGCACTTGGGAAGATCAAGGCGGACAGTTGCTGCGCGCGGCGCGCGATCAGCAAGGCCTGCTCGGCACGGTTTTCTTCATGATCGTGCTGGTCGCCGCCTACCAATTGGTGGCGACCTTGCTGCTGACCGTCACCGAGAAGCGGCGCGAAATCGGAGTGCTCGGCGCGCTCGGCGCCTCACCGGGCCGCGTCGCCGGATTCTTCTGCGGACTCGCAACGCTGATCGCGGGCGTCGGTTGCGCGGCAGGCCTCGGCCTCGGCGCTCTCCTGGTCGCGAACATCTCCTCGGTCGAAAAGTTCCTCGGCGGCGGCAAGCGCATCTTCCTGCCCGAGATCTACATCTTCACGGAAATCCCCATCCGAGTGGAATTCGGCTCCAGCGCGGTGCTGGTGGCAGCCACCCTCCTCTGCGCATTGCTCTTCTCCCTCCTCCCCGCTTGGCGCGCCGCCCGCGTCCCAGTGGTTCGCGCTCTGGCGCGCCGTTGAATACGGTGTCAGGCTCCGGTGGTGTTTTTCCGCAGCGGAGCCTGACACCGTATGCGTTGCTGCCTCGCGCGTAGGAGATACATTGTGGGAATGTTCCGCGCCGTCGGCTTGCTCTTGGCGAGCTTCGCGACAGCGGCCTGCGCCACCATGCCCGAGCCAGATCCCGCCCTGGAAACTTCGCTGAAGCCCAATCTTGCGCTGCCGACGATCGGCGGCGCGCAGTTGTGGGCCGACGTGCGCTGGCGCGATGGCTGGCGGCTCCAGGAGAACGTGGTCACCGGCCATGCGCGGCTGCTCGACCCCCAAAACGTGCGCCGCGCTTGGGGCGATTCCGCCGCCTGCCTCGCGGAGTTCGACTTGCGCGTGCCGCGCCGCGCGCCACCGCTGGCCGGGGAACGCCCGCTGGTGATTCTTTTGCACGGCATGGGCCGCACTCGCGTTTCCTTCGGCCGCATGAAGGACGCGTTGGAAGAAGCGGGTTGGCGGTGCGCGCGCCTGTCCTATCCGAGCACGCGCCGCTCGATTCCCGAGCACGCGGAGTGGCTC
>JAQBVK010000320.1 GCA_027623585.1 Planctomycetota bacterium | reverse complement strand
CAAGGGCATCCAGGCGCGCGATTGCGCGGTCGGACAGGCGATTTCCGTGACCTCCACCTATTCGGCGACCGAACTGCTCGAAGCCTTCGACGAAGCCAAGGCCTGGCGTGATTCGCTCGACGAACATCAAGACAAGGTCGAGCAGTACGACAAGGATCTCGTCGAATACCGCAAGAAGTTCGACGAGTTCGTGAAGAAGAAGGAAGAAGCCGAGGCGAAGCCCGAGAAGGCCGCCGAGAAGACGGGCGGCAAGGAGGAGAAGCCTCCCGAGCCGCCGAAACGTCCGACGCGGCCGAAGGAGCCCAAGCCGAGCGCCGCGCGTGATCTGCTGATCGAAGCGCTCGACGGCCACTTCGCCGTGCGCGTGGAGGCCGATGACGCGGAGGACATCCGCCGTCTGCTGCGCCTGCGCACGGAACACAACCTGGATCTCGTGATCCTCGGCGGATGGTGGGCGGATCAGGTGGCGCAAGAGCTCGCCGAGGCCGAAGTGCCGGTGGTGCTCGCGGCTCTGCCCGACCACCACGCGGAGCGATTCCCGGAACGCAGCCTGGTCGCGCGTTGGCGCGCGCTGCGGGCTGCGGGCGTGACCGTTGCGCTCGCAAGCGGCGGCGGAGAAGGCGCGCAGTCGCTGCTGCTCGCTCGCGCCGGCGAACTGGTCGCCGCCGGCGAGGACGTCGCCGAAGTGTGGGCGGCGCTCACGACCGTTCCGGCGCAACTGCTCGGACTCGACAAAGAATTCGGAAGCCTCGGTAAGGACCGCAGCGCTTCGATGCTGCTCTTCGGAGGCAGCAGCCCCTTCGATGCCTCGGCGCCGTTCAAGGCCCACAAGCCCCGTTAAGCATGATCGTCGCGCTGCTCTCGATTCTCATCTCACCCCAAGGCCAAGACGTCGCGCTGCATCCGCGCGCGATCATCGGTGCCGACGGGGTGCTCGTCGCCGACCAGTACGTCGTGGTGCGAGGCGAACGCATCCAATCGGTCGCTGCGCAGCCGCCCGCGGGCGTCCGCGTCGTCGAACTCGACGGCGTGCTCGCGCCGGGCATGGTGGACGCCTTCTCCGGATTCGGCGCGGCTTCCCGGCTCACCGAGGAGAGTCAGGCGCTGACGCCGGGTCTGCGCGCCGCGGACGGCGTGGACCTCGACCGTGAGCAATGGGAAGAGTTCGTCGCCCAAGGCGTCACCGCGATCCACCTCGCGCCGGAGCCTTCGAACGCGCTGGCCGGTTGGGGCGCGATGCTCACCACGGGCGGAGCCAAGCGCCGCATCTCCGAAACCACGATTCAGATCGCTTCGTTGACCGGCTCGACCTACGACGAGCGCATCGGCCCGACCGCGCTCGTCGGCACCTTGGAGTTGCTCGAATCCGCATTTGCAGCCGGAGGAAAGAACTTCGCGCGCGGCGTGAGTTTCGTGGTCGAAGATGCGGAAGGCATGCGCGGCGCCCGCGCACTCTGCGAGCGCCATGGCGTGACGCGCCGTCCCTTCGTGTTGTACGGCGAACTCGGCGCCTACGCCGGCGAGGCTGCCGGAGAGCTCGTGATCCTGCCTGCGATCGGCGCGAACGGCGCGCGCGCGCGCGAAGCCGAAGTGCTCAAGCGCATGCATGGCGCCGGTACGCGCATCGCCTTCGGCACGCGCGGCGGCAACGGCGGACCGGACGCGCTCCGTCTCGCCGCGATGTTGCTCGCGCGCGCCACGGGGGACCCGGCGGCCGCGTGGAACGCCGTCTGCCGCGCGCCTGCTGAGGCGCTCGGCCTCGAAAAAGAAATCGGAGTGATCGCGCAGGGCGCGCGCGCCGACTTGGTGTTGTGGTCCGCTCATCCGCTCGATGCCGCCGCGCGGGTGCAGTCGGTAATGATTGGCGGCGAAACTGTCCATGCGGCCGCGCCGGTCGCCCAGTGATGCTGACCCTCCTCCTCGCCCTTCCGCTCGCCGCCGCCCAGAGCGTTGATTCCATCACCGCTGAACGGGTCCACCTCGGAGATGGACGCGTGCTCGACAACGCCACAGTGACGATCCAGGCCGGCAAGATCGTTTCGGTGACGCCCGGCGGCTCGCCGACCGTGACCGGCGCGCAACTCACGCCTGGTTTGGTCGACGCCTACACCTTCCTCGGCGTGGGCGCGCAAACTGTGGAGCATTCGCGTGAAGTGACCGCGGGGCACCGCATCGCAGCCACGGTGCGGCTCGACGATCCGGCCTTCCGCCGCGCTGTCAGCGACGGCGTCACCACGGCCTACATCAGCCCGGACAGCCTCAACGTGATCGGCGGCCTCGGCGCGATCGCGAAGACTGCGGGCGGCCGTCCGGCCGACCTGTTCGCCGACGCCGGTTCCGCCGGACGCGTGATCGCCGACGCCGCGGGTCTGCGCATCGTGATCGGCGTGGATGCGTTCTACGACAACCGCACGCCGCGGGGCCAATTCACGGATTCCAGCCATGCACGCCGTCCCAACACGCGCATGGGCAGCGTGTGGGAAGTTCGCAACGCTTTCTATCACGCGCTCGACTACCGAGAGGCGCGCAAGGCGGGAGCGCCGGCGAACGCCGATCTCGACGCGCTGCTCGCGGCGATCGACGGCACCGTGCCGGTTCGCATGCTCGCGCGGCGTCACCATGACGCTCAGACGGCGCTCCGGCTGCAAGAGGAATTCGGGTGGAAGCATCTGATCCTCGAGGAAGTCACCGAGACCTACCTGATTCGGGATCTGCTCGCTTCGAGCGGCGTGCAAGTCGTGACCGGCCCGGCCTTCGA
>JAQBVK010000009.1 GCA_027623585.1 Planctomycetota bacterium | reverse complement strand
ATCCAGCACGGCCCAGAACACGGACATGTCGTCCGAGTCGCCCGAGGGATCGATGAGAGCGTAGCCGAACCACGCATCCACACCACCGTTCAGCTCAGTGCCGAGGGAGATGTCGATTTCGTCGTACTCGTCACCAGCGTTGGAGATGTTCATGATCGCAAGGCCACCCATCCAACCTTCGGCGGGGCTGATGTCCACACCAACACGCCAGGTGTCGGTGTCGGTGGACCAGATGCCGGAGGTACCGAGGACGTCGGCGAAGCCGATCGAATCATGGTACTGCAGGCCGTACGGCGAGCCCATCGAGTTGAGGCCCGGGACGAAGAACTCGTCGTCGGTCTGGGACAGCGCGACGTTGATGCCACCGCCGGCGATGCCGGGGATGGACTCGAGCATCTCCAGTTCGATGCCGGCACCAATGTACCAGGCGTCGCCTTGCACATCGCCGAACTCGTAGCGGACCCACTCGGCGTCGTAGCCGACGCCCATCATGCCGCCACCGACGACAGCGCCGAGCCAAGACTCGTGCGTTCCGCCACCAGCGCTGGCGGTCTCGTCACGCAGGAACCACGGCGTGACCGTGATCGGCCCGCAGGCCTCGAGCATGTCGCAGACCCAGGTGCCAGAGATGTAGTACAGCATGTCGTCCGTGGTGGACGGGCCGTTCTCAACACCGTTGATCATCGCAGCTTCGAGGTTAAAGCCGCCGGCGTCGTGCTCGTACCAGATACCCGAGAAGGTGGTGACGAAGTTGTCCCACTCCTCAGAACCCAGCGCGCGCGTGGAAGCAGAGTTCCAGTAGCGACGACCGATCGTGGCGGTGCCACCGTCGCCGACGAGGTTGTCGACGGACACCCAGGCGCGGTCCATACCTTCGCCCGAGGATGCGCCGATGTCACCCATGTCGTGACGGCCAACGAAGGAACCACCAAACGCTTCGCGGCCACTGAAGCCCACGAACGCGCGGGCGTTCTCGTTGATGTTGAAGAAGAAGTTCAACCGCGCGCGAGTGTCGATGTCGCGGTTGTTGGTGTCGGAGCCGTCGTCGTACCAACGGTTCCGAGCGCGGAAGTCGCCGCTGATGGTGACGTTGCCGTTACCAGTCGGGGCAGTGAGACCGCTATTGAGGTCCGCCAGAGCACGCTCCAGGCTTTCCTCGGTTTGTTGAGCAACGCCCTGGCTAGCCAGAGCGACAGCGGCCAAGGCCGCGAATGTGTAGTTGAGAACCTTCATTCCGTGACTTCCTCGTGGATGCCCTTGCGGGCGGAGGGAACTGATCCTGGCGGGAAGGGAGTCCCGTTCAGGATTGGGAGTCCCGCTATTTCGGGGGTGTACCGAAAAGCGAGCGAAGCATTGTTCATCCTCGGCGGACGGAGATCAAGCCCTTCTTTGGGGCGGACCGAGTCCGACGAGACTTGGGGCTACCATCGGCTGACAATCCCTGCGGTTTGACCTGCTTTCCGGGAATCCATCCTGGGCTTGAACCCCCCATAAAACAAGGTTTTTGTGTTGTTGATTTCCTCGTGCGCCCGATTACGCTGACTTCGCCGGTGCGCCTCCTCCATCTTCACGACGCACCCCACATTGCTGGGGGGGCCTCCGCATACCTCATTCGCGTAATCGAGGAGGCTGAGGTCAGAGGACACCTCCAATGGGGCTGGTCCCTGGACGAGCCAATTTCGCAGCCCTCCCTGATCGGAGCCGAGTGCTTCCGATACGCATGGCCCGCCAGCGCCCTGCGCCGTCGTCGGGACTTCCATGGCCGTCACGAACCCTTGATCCGTCATCTGATGGGCTTCGTCCGCTCGATCCAGCCCGACTTGATCCACGTTCAGAACTGCGCGGCGTTTCGCAATTCTGTCTTTCCGGCCCTCCAGAGCTGTGGCGTCCCCACCCTCATGACGGTCCACGACTTCAGCCTTGCGGATGACAACCCCTCGGGGCGGGTCCGGAGCGGTGTCCGCGGTGCCCTCCAAGCCGCCCTGGACCGCCGCTCGCACGCTCGAGCCCGCACTTCCGTCTTCTCCGCGGTACGACGATTCCTCTCCCCGACCGAGTCCCTCCTACAGGGAGTGGGCTTCCCAGCGGGCTCTGCGCGCCTCCAGCGGCTACCGATCGAGTTCTCGGAGCTCGCCCCTTGGCCAGAATTGGCCGAAAACACACCCCTGCGCTTGTTTTTCGCAGGGTCGCTCTATCGATCCAAAGGGGTCGACCTCCTCCTCCAAGCCATGACCCTCCTCCAGGGGCCCGCCGCGGACGCAATTTTGGAGGTCGCAGGGGAAGGGGATCAGGCCGAGAGCCTTGCCGAACTCGCGGTGACTCTCGGACTCTCTGCTCGGGTGCGATTCCTCGGACACTGCGGTCCTAATGCCATGGAGCGTGCCTACTCCCAGTGCCATCTCCTGGTCCTGCCTTCGCGTGTACCCGAGAACTCACCCCTCACGGTACTCGAAGCCGGCGCACGCGGTCGACCCGCCGTAGCCTCGAACCGGGGCGGCGTCCCGGAGTTGCTCGGGGAGAACCGTGGATGGACGTTCCGCAACGAGGACCCTGCCGACCTCGCGAAGGTGATCGAAGGCGCGGCCGACGATCCTCGAGAATTGCGCGCGCGCGGAGCGCGGATGCGCAACTGGGTGCGCGCCGAGTTCGATCCGCGCCAACACTGGGATGGACTCGAGGCCGTGCGCCAGGAACTCGTCTCCCGCGGAGCAAGGCCGTGAAGGTCCTGATCGAAGGCCACCGGCTCGCGCGCGCGCGCGACTTCGGCGGCATCGATTCCTACTGGCACCGCCTGGTGCCGGAGTTGCTCAGCCTCGGAGACCCAGAGTTGAGCTTGCTGGTGTTGAGCGCTTTTCTTCATCCCCGGCATCGCGGCGCGCTGACTCCTCTTCAAGAACGTGGCGCGATCCTACGCCACTGGTGGATGACTCCTGAAGCGCTCTACGCGTTGCGGCGCGTCGGCGCGCGTTTCGAATGGTTCGCAGGCTCGCACGATCTGGTGCACCTGCCAGAACCGGTGTGTCCGCTACGCAGTGACGGCCGCGTGGTGGTGACCGCGCATGACTTGATGTACCTGCATCATCCGCAGTTCCTCCATCCGCGCTGGGCCGCGCGACTCCTGCGCGGAACCGAGGCCTTGGCCGCGCGCGCCGATCTTTGGATCTGCGTGAGCGAGCACACGCGCGCCGATTTGGTGCGCCACTACGGTGTGGCGCGCGGGCGCACGGTGGTGGTGCCGCACGGCGTTGATCCATCCTTCGCTGCGGCGGGTGCAGATCCGGCGCGCGCCGCGGAGGTCGCGCGTCCGCTCGAACTCGGAGACGCGCCCTACTTCCTCTTCGTCGGATCAGTGGAGCCGAAGAAGAACTTGCCCTTGCTGCTCGAGGCCTACGGGCAAGCGGTCGAGCGCGATCGCGTGCGCGCGCGCCTCGTGATCGCAGGCCGTGCAGCTTGGGGAATGCCCGAGGCTGATGCCGCGCTCGCGCGCCATCCCGCGCTGCGCGAACGCGTGCGCTTCCTCGGCTTCGTCGCGCAGGACGATTTGCCGCCGCTGGTAGCGGGGGCGCGCGCGCTGCTGCTGCCTTCGCGCTACGAAGGCTTCGGCATGCCGGTGCTCGAAGCCATGGCGGCTGGCACGCCAGTGGCCTGTTCGAATCGTGGCGCACTCCCTGAAGTCTCCGGCGGCGCGGCGCTGCTCCACGATCCGGACGACGTCGCCGGCATCGCGGAGCAGCTCGCGCGCTTGGATGCCGACGACGCCTTGTGCGAGAATCTGCGCGCTCGCGGTCGCGCGCAGGCGGAGCCGTTCACGTGGCGCCGCTGCGCCGAACAAACCGTCGACGCTTACCGCATGGCCCTCGCGCTCCCGGCATGAAGATCCTGTTCGACGCCACTGCGATGGCGCTGACGGGATATCACAAGGGCGGCGCGTACCGCTACGGCATGGAATTGTTGCGCCGCCTGCCGGTCGCGATGCCGGCGGACTGGGAGCTTGCGCTGTACTTCAACTTCACGCGGTTCTCGCATCGCGCGAAAATGGAAGAGACTTGTCTGCTCTCAGGCGTCCGCGAGCGCCGCGTGTCGCATTGGCCGCCGCAGCTGCTGCGCGCGCTCAGCGCGCCCGTCGAGTGGACGGGAGGAAGCCACGATCTCTTTCACGGACCCTTCGACTTGGTGCCGAAGACGCGCCGCGCCGCGCGCGTCGTGACGATTCACGACTTGGCGTTCTTGCGCGCGCCCGAAGGCTTGCCCGCGGAGTGGATCGCCGACCGCGAGCGCACCGTTCCGGCAAGCGCGCGACGCGCGCACCGCGTGATCACGGTCAGCGAGTTCTCGAAACGCGACATCGTCGAGCGGCTGGGCATTCCTGAAGATCGCGTCGTCGCGATTCATCACGGCATCGGCCCGGAGTTCGCGCCGGCTCTGGACCGTGAGCAGGATCTCGCGCGGCTCGAGCAACGCTACGGCGTCCGGCCCGGCTTTCTGCTCTACCTCGGCACGCTGCAACCGAACAAGAACGTGGAGGGATTGTGCGCGGCCTTTCAACGCCTGCGCGCGGAAGGCTTCACAGGGCAATTGGTGTTGGCCGGAGCGCCGGGTTGGCTGTTCGACGAGATGTGGGCGCGCATCGCTGCGAAGGGCGACGACGCCGGCGTCCTGCGCACGGGTTTCGTGGACGACGAGGACATCCCGCGGCTCTACCGCTCTTGTGACGCGTTCGCTTTAGTCTCTTTCTTGGAAGGCTTCGGCATTCCGGTGATCGAGGCAATGGCTTGCGGCGTGCCGGTGGTCGCTGCCGACGCGTGCTCGCTGCCCGAGGTGGCCGGCGGCGCCGCCTTGCTGGTGGACCCAACCGACCCGGAATCGATCGCCGGCGGACTCCGGCGCGCGATCGCACGCAGCTCCGAACGCGAGCGATGCATCGCGCTCGGCCTGGCGCGCGCGGCAAGTTTCACATGGGACCGCAGCGCGACCGAGCACGTCCGCGTCTATCGTGAAGCACTCGCGGAGGCGGCCGCGCGATGAGCGCCACCTCCTTGCGCTTCTCGGTATTCGTACCCACCCTGAAGCGGCCCGACCTGTTGCGGCGCAACCTCGAGGCGCTCGCGGTGCAGACCCGCGCGCCGGACGAAATCTTGGTCTCCTTGCGCCCGGACCTCGATCCCGAGGGCGTGGCCATAGTGAACGATTTCTCCGCACGCCATCCACGCTTGTCGGTGCGCAAGGTGTTGCTTTCGGAGCCTGGCATCGTGGTCGCGGAGAACGCGCTGCTCGAGGCAGCCGAAGGCGACGTGGCTTGCTTGTTAGACGATGACGCGATCGCGCGACCGTTCTGGCTCGAGAACCTCGCGCGCCACTATGAGTCCGACGCGAGCGTCGGCGGCGTGGCCGGCCCCGCGATCAACGTCGTCAACGGCGCGCCCGACGAGCGCCGCGCGCGCTTCCGCAACCGCGTGTTCTTCCCGGGTCTGGTGATGGATCAGAGCACTCGCCACACCGAGCGCGCGCTCGAAGTGGATCACTTTCGCGGCGCCAACATGTCGCTGCGCATTGCGCCGCTGCGCGCGCGCGGCGGTTTCGAGCGGCGGCTGCTCGGCGACTGCTTCCGCTTCGAGCTCGACGCCTGCTTGGGCGTGCAACGCAGCGGCTACCGTCTGATCTTCGATCCCGCCGTCGAAGCCGATCACCACGAAGCACCGCGCGTTCACAACACCGAACGCTTCCAGCCGGAAACGATTCACAACAACGCGGCGAATGAGAGCTTCGTGCTGCTCAAGCACTACGGCCCGGTCGGACGCGCCTGCCACATGCTGTTCGCCTGGCTGATCGGCAACTTCCCCTGCCCCGGCTTGGCCTGGGGCGTCGCGGGCTCGATCTTGAAGGTCTTCTGGCCGAGCCGCTACCTGCTCGGCGTCAGCGCGATCGGGCCGGCCTGGCGCGGCCGCGCGCGCGGTCGGCGCATGTGGGAAGCCTGGCGCGCAGAGCAAGAGGAGGGCAATCCTTGAGCCAGCCGCGCGTCGCTCTCGCGCATGACTTCGTCCGCCACGGCGGTGCCGAACGCGTGCTCGAACAGTTCCACGAACTGTGGCCGGACGCGCCCGTGTTCACGCTACTCGCCGAAGCGAATCCGGCCTACGAAGGCTGGGACATCCGCTCCTCCTGGCTGCAACGCTGGCTGCCACCATCGAAGTACCGCTGGCCTCTGCCGCTCTACCCAGGCATGGTCGAGCGGATGCGCTTCCCGGAAGGCTTGGACCTCATCGTCTCGTCCTCGGTCTCGTGGATGAAGGGGCTCCGCGCGCCCGAAGGCGTCGCGCACCTCTGCTACATCCATCGCCCGATGATGTTCGCCTACGAGCGTCAGGCCGACTTCCTCGCCAACTACCCCGCGCCGACGCGTCCGATCCTGCGCTGGATGTCCGGTCGAATCCGCCGCTGGGATCAGGCTACCGCCGATCGGCCGGACCTCTACGTCGCCAATTCACGCTACACCGCACAGCGCGTGAAAGAGCTGTACCACCAGGAGGCCGAAGTCGTCTACCCGCCGGTCGGCGTCGACGCCTACCTGGATGCCGGCCGCACGGTCACCCCGGGGGATTACTTCCTTACGGTCAGCCGGCTGGAGACTTACAAGCGCGTGGACTTGATCGTGGACGCCTGCACGCGCCTCGGCCTGCCCCTGAAGGTCGCCGGACGCGGGCCCGATCTCGACCGGCTGCGCCGGAACGCGGGGCCGAGCGTCGAGTTCCTCGGGTACGTACCGGATGCCGAGCTACCCGGTCTGATGGCGGGCTGCCGCGCTTTCTTGTTCAGCGCCGAGGAGGACTTCGGCATTTCTCCGGTCGAGGCGCAGGCGGCAGGCCGTCCCGTGCTTGCCTTCGGTGGCGGCGGCTGCCTCGAGACCGTGCTGCCCGGCCGGACCGGCGAACACTTCGCGGCGCAAGAGATTGATTGCCTTTTGGAAGCGCTCGGGGGGTTCCAACCGGAGCGCTACGACCGCGAAATCATCCGCAGCCATGCCCTCCAGTTCTCCGAGGCCGCGTTCCGCGAGCGAATTCGGTCATTGGCCACGATGCTTGTGGCCTCCTCGCGCCGATAGACTAATGGTGCCGGCGCCGCCAGGACCGGACCGGAATCCCTCCGTCGTCGCAAGACCTTGAGCCACCAGGAGAAAGGACCGCTCCAGCTGCTCTACGAGCGACTGTACGTGGTGGCCGTCACCACTGCGGTTGCGGTCGTCGTGGCCTGGTTCATCGCAGGGCGTCTCGACCCGGTTTACCGGGCGCAGGCGCGCTGCTTCATGCCGACGAACCCGGACATGCTGTCCTTGAGTACGGAGGCGGACAACCTCCCGCGCGCGCCGAAACTGCCGACCGGCAGCACCGAGATTCAGGACTCCTTGCTCGGCGTCTTGCGAGCCGCAGACCTGAGGCAACTGGTCGCCGTCGAAATCGAGGGTCGCGACAGCGCGCAGATTGAGAAGAACGTCGCCTTCGAACTCGATCGCTACAACCTTCTGACCATCACGGTCTACGACGTCGATCCGGCCGTCGCGCAGCGGATCGCCGAGGTGTATCTACGGCAGTTCCGCGACAAGCTCGACCAGTCGACCAAGGCCGACATCCGGCAGAAGGCGGATCTGTTCGATCAACGCGCCATCTCCACGCGGGAAGACGTGGAACGGCTGGAGAAGGAGCGGCTCGCCTTCTTGACCGGAGTCGGCACCGCGGACTTCGGGACCGAGTTCCAGATGACCGCGGATCGCGTGAAGATCTACCGGCAGCGCGTGGATGATCTCGACGCGCGCTCGGTTTCCTTGCAGACCGGCTTGGCGGAAATCCGCCGTCAGCTCGACGAGCGCCCGGATCCTCTGAATCCCGAACTCTTCGTGCAACGCGGATTGGCCGAGATTTCGAACCCGCGCATCGAGCAGATCAAGAGTCAGATCATCGCCGCGGAACTCGAGCTCGCGCGGATCCGGCAGGACTTCAAAGAAGGCACGCGCCAGGTCACGGCCAAGGAGGCTGAGATTGACACGCTGCGTGGCCAATTGACTGAGGAAGTCGAGCGCATCGCGGGGTCCACCGAGTTCGGCCCCGACCCGCTCGCCGAGACCTTGCAGGGCAAGTACTACGACCAGATGGTGCAGATCGCCGTCACCGCGAAAGAGCGCGAGGTCTATGGTCGTCTGCTCGAAGAAGCACAGAAGGATTTCGCCAAGCTGCCGGAATACAGCCTCGTGCTCTCCGACTACGATTCACAACTTGCGCAACTGCGCCAAACGCTTTCCGACGCGCGCCGCCGCCTGTCGGAAGCGGAGCTTTACCTCGGCCGCACGACTTCCTTCCTCGAAACCGCGGAAGCTCCTTCCTTACCCACCCAGCCGTGGTTCCCGAACGTGCCGCTGATCATGCTCGCGGCGGCCTTGCTCGGCATCGTGCTCTCGACCACCGCCGCGGTGGCGATGGCGCGCGCGGCGCTCTTCCGCCAAGAGGCGCTCTGGTAATGCGCGCGGCCGAACGCCCCGAGTTCGCCGACATTCCTGCCGACGTCAAGCGCCGGCTGGAGCGCGACCTCCGCCGCCAGGCCTTCGAAGTCTTGCACGATGAGGCGGTGCAGCGCGGCGATCTCGGCGCCCCGCCCGCGACCTGGTTCAACCGGGCACCGGGCAAGATCCTCGGGCTGCTGTTCGCGGCCTCCTTCGGCGTGCTGCTCGGCTGCATCGCCGTCGTCCTGATCCTCTACGTGGCCCGTTCCTTGGCCACGGTGCTGTGACCACGATCCGCGAGCTTCAACGGAGCAAGTCCGAACTGCTCGAGCGCTACAGCGCCGCGCGCTTGGAGGAGATGATCGGCGAGTTGCGCAGCGAAGCCGTCGAGCAAGCCGAAGCCGATCGTTTCCCGTGGAAGGGCGAGTTCCGCCCGCGCGAAGAAGTGCTGTTCTACTACGGCGAACGCAAACGCTGGGACCGCCGCTTCCTGCTCGACATGGCGGTGATGGTGGTGGTGGTGCTGGTGATGGCGTATCTGGTGAACTTCGGCATCAAACTCCTGATGCCCTTGCCGCCCGAAGGCCGCGTTCGCTAGCAGGCTGCCGAGGGTGCGCTCTCAGAGCGCGGCGCGGACTTCGGCGGAGAGCTCGTCGAGCCCGATCACGCCGTCGGCGGAGAAAGTGGCTGCGCGCACCAATTCGTTCTGCAGTTGGCGAACGTTGCCCGGCCAAGAGAAGGCGGACAGCGCGGCGAGCGCCTCGGCGGAGACGCGCGCGCAGGGCAGGCCATCCGCAGCTTGACGCTCCATCAGGTGACGCACCAAATGCGGCACGTCCTCGCGGCGCTCGCGCAACGACGGCATGCCGATCGTAATCACTGCCAGACGGTAGTAGAGATCTTCGCGGAAGCGTTTCGCGCGCGACTCGTTGAGCAGGTCGCGGTTGGTCGCGGCGACCACGCGCGCGTTCACCTTGAGCGTCGCGTTGGCGCCGACCGGACGCACCTCGCCCTCTTGCAGAAAGCGCAGCAACTTCGATTGCAGGTCGAGCGGGATCTCGCCGACTTCGTCGAGGAATAGGGTGCCCCCGTCGGCAGCGACGGCGTAGCCCACCCGGTCACGGTGCGCGCCGGTGAAGGAGCCTTTGACGTGGCCGAACAGCTCCGCTTCGAGCAGATTGCCGGGGATCGCCGCGCAATTGACGGCCAGGAAGGGTCCTTTGCGCCGTGGCCCCGCCGTGTGCAGAGCGCGCGCGACCAACTCCTTGCCGGTGCCACTCTCGCCGAGCACCAAGACCGGCACATCGGTGCGCACCACGCGCGCCAGCAGATCGAAAACCTTCTGCATCGCGGGCGCTTCGCCGATCAGGCCGAAACGTCCGGGAGGATCTCCGCCCGCTTCGGCGGCCTGAGCGGCTTGAGCGCTGCGCCCGGCGTCGGAGCCGAGCCAACCTTTCATCAATGCGGCGGCCTCGCCGCGAGCGTCCGCTTCGGCACGGTCGAGTTGATCGAGCGCGCGGCGCAGCTCTTCGAGCGGATCGCTCATCTCTGCGCGCTGCTCCCGCCGGCGCCGCGGAGCATCTGCATCGCGCGGAGGCAGTAAGAGCCGCCGGAGAACACCGTGAGCGCGATCATCGCCCAGAAGATTCCGGCGAGCGACCAAGGATGGCGGACGATGTCTTCGAGCCAGCCGAGATGTAAGTGCGCCGAAACTCCGCTCGCCGCGCCGATGGCCACGCCGATGAAGACGCTTTGCAGCAACAGCTTCAGCTTCCCACTGCGCTCGGCAGGGAACGCCAGGCCGCGACTCTCCACGTAGCCGCGCAACGCCGTGACGAGGAACTCGCGCGTGAGCAGGGCGACGAGCGCCCAGACCGGCATGACCACCTGCATGAGATCGTCCGGCCGGGCGTAGAGGATGCGGCCCGGAGCGTCGCCGGCCGTGAGGTAGGCGAGGGTGCCGAGCGTGAGCACCTTGTCGACCACCGGGTCGGCGATGCGGCCGAAGGCGCTGACCCAGCCGTGCTTGCGCGCCAGCCAACCATCAAGCGTGTCGGAGAGCACGGCGACCAGCCACAGCCAGAAGGCGCCCTGCAGGGTCATGCGCAACGCAGCGGATCCCGGCTCCAACTGCAGTGCGTGGCTCATCAGCGCGAACACGCCGACCGCGAGCACCAGGCGCGCGAGCGTGATCAGGTTCGGAAGTTGCCGGACGATCATCGGGTCGATCAGCGAACAGACTCAGCCACGAGATCGTAGCCGTCCGCCGCCGTGATCCGAACCCGCGGCATCGAACCGGTGCTCCAGGTGCCCTGCGGGTCTGCGATCCGCAGCACCGGGTCCACCTCCGGGGCGTCGCCCTGGGTGCGCCCGATTGCCCATTCACCCTCGCTCCCGTCGACCAGCGCGACGAGCTCGCGTCCGACCATGGCCCGTTGATTCTCGAAGTGAATGGATGCCTGAAGCTCCATCACTTGCGCGACGCGCTCTTGCGCTTCCTCCGAGGAGCAGCGGTCTTCTTGAGCGCCGGAGGGCGCCGTGGCTTCCGGGCTGAAGGCGAAGGCGCCGAGCCGCTCAAAGCGGTGCTCGGTGAGGAACTCGAGCAACTCCGCGAACTCAGCCTCACCCTCGCCGGGGTGGCCGACCAGCACCGTGGTGCGCAGCGTGATGCCCGGGACCTCCGCGCGCAGTCGCTGCAGGATGCGGCCGACGCTCTCGCGCGTGCCGCCGCGCTTCATGCGCTTCAGCATCGCGCTGGCGCCGTGCTGCACCGGGATGTCGAGATAGGGCGCCACCACCGCGCGCTGCTCGTTCATCACTTCGGTGAGCCGCCACGGGAAGGCGTTCGGGTAGGCGTACATCACGCGCAGCCACTTGAGTCCTTCCGTTCGGGTCGCCAGCGCTTCGACGAGTTCAGGGAGGCGCGGCGCACCGGCGCCAAAATCGGTGCCGTAGCCGGTGGTGTCTTCCGCCACCAGCACGATTTCGCGCACGCCCTGTTTGGTGAGTCCGTTCGCTTCCTGCACGACCACGTCGAGCGGCTTCGAGGCCTGCTTGCCGCGAATCTGCGGAATGATGCAGAAGGCGCACTCATGATCACACCCGTGACTCGGGCGTAGATAGGCGTAAGAACGCGGCGTCTGCAGCAGGCGCATGAACTCGCCTTGGCCCTGCGGCGCGCGGCCGCCAGTTTCATCGCGCACCTTGCGGCCGCGCAGCACCTCCTCCACTACGCGCGCGACGTTGCTGTAGTCGGAGAGGCCGAGGAAAGCGTCGACTTCGGGGAAGCGGCCCTCGACTTCGGCGCGGAACTTCTGCGGCAGACATCCCGCCACCACCACGCCGCGCAACTGCCCCGCCCGCTTGCGCACGAGCAATTCCTCGATCGCCTCCTCGGATTCGGCGCGCGCCTCGCCGATGAAGGAACAAGTGTTCAGCAGCGCGACGTCGGCGTCTTCCACTGCCCCCGTCAAGGCATAGCCCTCAGCGCCCAACCGTCCGAGAATGTTCTCGGAGTCGATCAGGTTGCGGGCGCAGCCGAGGTGCACCAGGGCAACGCGGATGTCTCGGACCGGGGTGGCTCGGGCCATCGTGACCCAGCATTGTAAGGCCTACTGGACCTGCTTCTGACGGGAAGAATTCTGCTCTTCCCACTGCTCCATCGTCAGCATCACTTCGCGCGCTTTCGATCCCACGAAGGGACCGAGCACGCCCTGTTCGGTCATGATGTCGATCAGGCGTGAAGCGCGGGTGTAGCCGATCGCGAGCGCGCGCTGGATCAGCGAGGCCGAACCACGGCCTGACTGCAGGATCACGCGCACCGCGTCTTCGTAGAGCGGATCGTCCACGTCGCCGAGGCCGGAGCCGCCGCTCTTCATCTGGACGAGATCTTCGAGGAACTCCGGCTTGCCGTGCTTGCGCAGGTGCTCGCAGACTTCGCGCACCTCCTTGGTGCTGACGAAAGCGCCTTGGCCGCGCACCAGTCCGGCCGAGCCCGGCGGACGGTAGAGGAAGTCCCCGTTGCCGAGCAAGGTCTCGGCGCCGCTCTCATCGAGGATCACGCGGCTGTCGATGCCGCTGGTGACGCGGAAGGCCATGCGCACCGGGAGGTTGGTCTTGATCAGACCGGTGACCACGTCCGCGCTCGGGCGCTGCGTGGCCACGATCAAGTGGATGCCGGCGGCGCGCGCCTTCGCGGCAAGGCGCGCGATGGCGGTCTCGACCTCTTTGCGCGAGGTCAGCATCAAGTCGGCCAACTCGTCGATCACCATCACGAAATAGGGAAGAGATTCCGGGAACTCTTCGGAGTCGTACTCCTCGCCCAAGATTTCCTGCAAGCCCTTCACGCCCAAATCGTTGTACTCGGAAATCTTGCGCACGCCGACGGTCTTGAATTGGTGCAGACGGTCTTCCATCTGCTTGACCGCCCACTCCAACACGAAGGGCGCGCGCTTCATCTCGGTTACGACCGGGCACAGCAGGTGCGGGATGTCGGCGTAGATTTGCAGTTCGACCTGCTTCGGATCCACCAGCACCATGCGCACTTGATCGGGCGTGCGCGTCATCAGCATGGTGATCAGGATCGAGTTGAGGCACACCGACTTGCCGGAGCCGGTGGCGCCGGCGATCAGCATGTGCGGCATCTCGGCGAGGTCTTCGACGGTCGGCTTGCCGAGAGTGTCGCGGCCCACCACCATCGGCAGTTTGTTGCCCTCCCAGTCGAGCACCGCCTCGTCGAAGACGTCCTTCAGGCGCACGCCGTCGCGCTTGAGGTTCGGTACCTCGATGCCGACCGTGCTGCGTCCCGGCAGCGGATACACGATGCGGACGCCGTGGGTGCCCAGAGCAACGCCGAGGTCGTCGAGTTGCGACTTCAGCCGCTTCACCGACACGCCAGTGCCGAGTTGCACCTCGAACATCGTGAGCGTCGGCCCGCGCTCGGCGCCGATCACCGCGCCGTCGATGCCGAAGGCTTGGAAGACGCTCTGTAGTT
This sequence comes from Planctomycetota bacterium, assembly GCA_027623585.1. Taxonomy (GTDB): domain Bacteria; phylum Planctomycetota; class UBA1135; order UBA1135; family UBA1135; genus JAQBVK01. Next base: position 4,289 of record JAQBVK010000009.1, on the reverse strand, counting down.
TCGCGCCCAGCTTGCCGATCTCTTCGCGCTGATCGGTGGTCGTGCGCCGTTCGCCGGCGACCAGAATGCTGACCGGCGGCAGCGAATCGAGCCGCGGCTTGCGGCGCGGCTGACGGCGGCGCTCCTGCTCCTCCACCTCCATGCGCGCAGTGCGCACCTCGGGGCCGGGCGTGATGCCCGGGAGGTTGAGCAGGTCGGGAGCCTGTTCCTCATCGAGCTCCTGCTGTTCGAGTTCGTCGACTGCGGAACTCTCCTCCTCGTCTTCGGGCGGCTTCGCCTTGCCGAGCGATTTGCCGTCCACGGAAACGCGCAACGGCTTCGCGCGAGGCCGAGCGGGCGCCGGCGCGGCTGCCGTCGCCGCCGACGCAACCGCAGCTTCGCCATCCGTGCTCTCGAAGGACCCGAAGAGCCCTCGCACGGCGCCAGTGATCCGCGCCAAGAATCCCCGTGCGCGCTCGCCTTCAGCCTGCTGTTCCTCGCGCGCGCTGCGTCCCCCCCCCTGGAAGGGGAGGTCTTGTTGGCGAATCTGCGCAGCGCCGCGACGCAGCATCTCGCGCACCAGCGGCACGAAAGCCCACTCGGTCGCCAAGACCAGGCTCACGAGCGTGAGCATCGACAGCAGCAAGGCAAGCCCGACCGGTCCCAGGCCTTCAGCAAGCGGCGGCACCACGGTCGCGCCGATCAGGCCGCCATGACCCTCGGGATAGGGATTCGAGGGCGCGGCATCGCCGATGGTGTGCCCGAGCAGGGCGACGGAAACCGCCAAGACTGCAGTGCCGACCAGTTTCGGCAGCGCGCGCCCGCTGCTTTCCTCGCGGAAGATGCGCGCCAAGCCCCAGAACGCTCCGAACGCCGCCGGCACGAAGGCGCCGAGCCCGAAAAACACCAGCAACCACTCGGCAACGTTGCGGCCGACGATGCCGCAGACGTTCTCACTGCCCTGTTCGAAGTCGAGCAGGGCAACGACCGCGAACAGCGAAACCGCCGCGAGAGCGAAGCCCACCGGCGTGCGGCCGCGCTTGCCTTCGACGGCGACCCAGGCCCAGCGGGCCGCCCAGACCAGCGCCGACCACAAGCTGAGGAGTGCGCTGCCAATCCAGCCCAGCACTGCGTGCAGACCGGCTCCGACAAATCCTGCCTGTTCCGCGAGGACGCCACCGCGGACCTTGCGCGCGCCCGGTTTGCTGCGAGATTTCGCCACCGAGCAAGCATCCTATGCGTCCGAGCACCGCGATTGCAAAAGCGAGAGGCTCAATCCTCGGCATAACCGAGCGCGCCGAGCGAGGCGGCGTCTTCGGCGCCGAGCTCCACGAACTCGCCAAGCGCGGGCTCCATCCGCCCCAAGAACTCCTCGAGTGCGAGGCGCAGGCGGGTGAAGGTGGCGGCTTCGGTGGCGCCCAAGTCCAAGCCTTCTGGCTCGTCGGGGCCGAATCCCCACAGTTGTTCAGCCCCATTCTGCCAGCGAACCAGCTTGCGCTTGCCGCTGCGCCAACCGATCTTGCGCTCGTCGCCGAGGTGCAGTTGTTGGGCTTCCATGTAGACCTGGCGGCGCTGGCTGCCGGGTGGACGCAGCGCGTCGAGTTCGGTGAGCTGCAGCCCGGGACCACCGAACTCCGGCGATGGCGCGGCGCCCGCTGCGGCGAGAAAAGTGGGGACGATGTCCAGGTGGGTCGCGGTCGCGAGGATTCGCGTGCCGGCGCCCACTGCCGCCGGCAGGCGGAGCACCATCGGCACGTGCTGGGTCGCCTCGTACAGCGACGCGGTGTGGTTGAGCACGATCCCGCCTTCGCCGAAGCATTCGCCGTGGTCAGAGGTCAGCAAGATCAGCGTGTTCTGCAGGCCGGGGTCGGCTTGCTCGAGGCGCGCGCGCAATTCACCAAACAGCGCGTCGACCTGGGCGATTTCAGCGCGATACAGAGTCATTTCGTCCTGCACCGAGGCGTCGGCGGCCCGGGGAAAGGCGCTGGCTTCAGCCGCGAGCGCGGCGGCGCGCCACGGCTCGGCCGGCTTGAAGGGTCCGTGCGCATCGTAATAGTGAGCGAAAAGTAGGAAGGGGCGGCCGTCGCCGTCGGCCTCGAGTGCGTCCAGCCATTCGAATGCGCGGCGATTCACGACTTCTCCCGCGACCGAGGCGTCCGGCGCGTTCGGCAACAGCTTGCCCGCAAGCTGCAGCCACAGAAAGTTGCGGCGACCGAGCTTGGTGAGCAGCACCGCGCCGCTCGCTGGTAGGCGGTCATCATAAACTTCAAAGCCCCGTGCGAAACCAAATTTCCCAAGCATGGGATAAGCGGAAACGAAGCCGCCGGTGTGGTAGCCCACATCCTTCAACATTTCCGGCAAGGTCGGCACGGACGCGGCGATGCCCTGCGCTCCGTTCGAACGCACGCCGTGCATCGGCGGGTAGCGTCCCGTCAACATGCTGGCGTGGCTGGGGCCGGTGATGGACGCCAGAGCGACGGCGTCGTCGAAGAGGTAACCCTCCGCGACGAGTCGCAACAGATGCGGAGTGTCCACCCCGCTGCCTGAGTAGGGACTGAGCACGTCGGCGCGGACGGTGTCCCACGACACCAACACCAGGTTGGGCGCTCCCGGCGCCGCCGCGGCCGTCGGCGGAAGATCACGCCACACTTCGCCCTCCGCGCGGATCCACAACGCCAAGGCCACGGCAGCGGGCAGTGCGGTGGCGGGGAGCAGCCAACGCAGCCAAGCGTCGAGGCGAAGCGGCGGCGCGAGCAGAGCCACGCCACCGATCAGAAGCGCGCCGAGCGTGATCGCGGCATCAAGGGTCGCCGGCCCGAAGTGATGACGCCCGAAGTAGAGCGCTGCGATCAGCAGATAGGCCACGTTGCCGGAGGCGCGCGCCGCGCGATGTTCGAATACGCGCGAGCCCAGCGGAAGCAGCACGCCGTAAATCGCTAACGGTGCGCAAATCACGAAGATCGTCTGCCAGACCGAACCGCCGACGACCGAGCCCGTGCCGAAACCAGCGGCGAGCTCAAAAATGGCGACTGCGCAAGCGAGCCGCCGCGCAAAGCGACTACCCCGGCTCATCAAGGCTCAAGAGTACGCGCGCGCAGAGCGCCTCAGCCAAGCGTTTCTTGAGGTCGGGACCGAGCACGACAGCGGAGCCGTCGCGCCCGAGCACCACCAGCGTGGAGACTTCGGCGCCCTGGGCAGCCGGACCGTTGAGGCACACGTAATCAAGGTGCTTCGCGCTCATCTTGCGATGCGCTTCCTCGACACCGGGTTCGGACTCGAGCGCGAAGCCGACGACGAGGCGTTTGCCCTTCACGGCCGCGAGCGCCGCCAGCACGTCGGGATTGGCCACCAATTCAAGAACACGCCCCTCGCCTGCGGAGCGCTTCAGTTTTCGCTCGGAGGCCTCGGCGGGCCGAAAATCAGCGACCGCCGCCACCGCAAACAATCCATCACACTCCGTCCAAACCGCTTGGCATGCCGCCAGCATTTCGAGCGCGGTCTCCACGCGGATGCACTCCACGCCTTCCGGCACCGGCAGACTCACCGGCCCGCTGACGAGCGTCACCGCATGGCCCTGCGCGCGCAGCGTCTCCGCGATCGCGTAGCCCATGCGCCCGCTGGAGCGATTCGAGAGAAAGCGCACCGGGTCGATCGGTTCTCGCGTGGGCCCGGCGGTCACGAGGAAGCGCATGTCAGCGCGCGAGCGCCGCGCGCACTGCCGCGCACACGGTCTCCGGTTCGGACATGCGGCCCGGGCCGCTCTCACCGCAGGCGGTGGCGCCGTCCTCGGGTCCGACCAAACTCCAGCCGTCACCGCGCAGCGTTTCGACGTTGCGCCGCACCGCAGGGTGCTCCCACATCGTGGGATTCATCGCCGGAACCAGGAGCCGCGGCTTCCCTGCTCCGAACGCCAAGGCCAAAGAACCGAGCAAATCGCCCGCGAGTCCATGCGCGAGGCTGCCGAGCAGGCCCGCGCTCGCCGGGCACACCAGCAACAGATCGGCGGCGCGCGCGAAGGAGATGTGGTCCATTCCGGACGGATTCGCCGGCTCCCACTCGTCACACAGCGCCTTCACGCCGGTCACTGCGGAGAATTGAAGCGGCGTCACCAACTTCGCGGCGTGACGCGTCAGCACCGCCTGCACCTCGTGGCCCGCTTTGGTGAGCGCGCTGCAGACCGCCACCGCTTTGAAGCACGCCGCCGAAGCACCGACGCCGATCAGCACGCGGCTCACCGCGCCGCCTCCTGGCGATAGCCGAGGATGCGCTCCACTTCCGCCACCATGCGCTCGAAGTCGTCGTTGACCACG
>JAQBVK010000319.1 GCA_027623585.1 Planctomycetota bacterium | reverse complement strand
CGTCGAGCGCGACGCGCATCCGTTCAGTCGGCGGGCGTCGGCGGCGCCGGGGGCTCGTCCTCAGCCGGCGGCTTCTGGTTGGCGTTGCGCTCGATCATCGACCGGGTCAGATCCTGCTGGTAAAGACCGAACTCGCTCGCGCGGCGGAAGGAATTCGGGTACGCGAAGCGCACCATCACCGCGACGGCTGCGACCCACGCGGTGATCAACAGGCCCACTTTCCAACGCTTGGAAAGCTTCATGCCTCCGCTCCACCGCTGTCGCCGGCCTCGTCCTCGGGCGGGATCGGCGCCACGCTGGCGAGCGTGTCGCCGCTCTTGAGGTTCACGAGCCGCACGCCTTGGGTCGGCCGTCCCTGCTCGCTGATCTCTACGACGCGCGTGCGGACCATCATGCCCTGCACGCTCGAGAACAACACCTCGGTGCAGCGGCTGGCGTTGACGACGCCGACCACCTCGCCGTTGCGCGCGTTGGCCTTGATTCCGATCACGCCCTGCGAGCCGCGTTTGGTCAGGCGGAACTCGCTGACCGGAGTGCGCTTGCCATAGCCATGCGCACAGGCGATCAAGATCTGCTCGTCTTCGCGCGCAGTCATCACGTCCACCACGCGGTCGCCCTTGCGCAGCATCGCGCCGCGCACGCCCGCCGCGTCGCGGCCCATCGCGCGCGCGTCGCTCTCGGCGAAGCGCACCACTTGGCCGTGCGCGCTGGCGATCAACACTTGGTCGCCCTTCGACACCATCACGGTCCCGATCAGGCGGTCGCCCTCCTCGAGGCGCGTGGCGATGATCCCCGCAGCGCGCGGACGCGCGTAAGAACTGAACTCGGTCTTCTTGATCTTGCCCGCAGCGGTTGCGAAGAGCAGGAAGTCGCCTTCGTCGAACTTGCGCGTGGCCAGGATCGAGCGGATCTCCTCGTCGGGCTGAATGCCCTCGACGAGGTTGCGGATCGAACGGCCCTTCGCGGGGCGGTCGAGGTCGGGCAGGCGCCAGACCTTGAGCCAGTAGAGGCGGCCGCGATCCGTCACGACCAACAGGTAGTCGTGCGTCGAGCACACGAAGAGGTGCGAGAGCAGGTCGCCTTCCTTGGCCTTGCTGCCCGCAATGCCGCGTCCGCCGCGCGTCTGCGCGCGGAAGGAAGCCGCCGGAGTGCGCTTGACGAAGCCTTCACGGCTCACCGTGACCACCACCGATTCCTCGGTGATCAAGTCTTCGGTCATCAACTCATCGACCGGGCCGCCGATCTCGGTGCGGCGCGGCTCACCGTACTTCTCCTCAATGTCGGCGAGGTCTTCGAGGATCAGGTTCACCACCAGCACGTCCTCGGCGAGGATGCGGCGATACCAGGAGATGTCCTTCTCGAGTTGCTCGATCTCCTGCTGCAACTTGTGCACTTCGAGACCGGTGAGCCGACCGAGGCGCATGTCCACGATCGCCTGCGACTGAATCGGCGAGAGCGCGAAGCGCGCCTCGAGCCGAACTCGCGCGTGCGCGGTGTCGGACGAAGTCTTGATGATCTCGACGACCTCGTCGATCGCCTGGATCGCGATCAACAAGCCGTGCAAGATGTGCAGCCGCGCCTCGGCCTTCTGCAGCATCCAGCGCGTCCGGCGCCGGATCACTTCGAAGCGGTGATCGCGGTAGGCCTCGAGTAGCTGCTTGACGTTGAGCGTCCGCGGTTGGCCTTCGATCAGCGCGGTGTTGCGGATCGCGTAGGTGCTCTGCAGCGGCGTGTGCTTCCAGAGCAGGTTCTCGATCACGGCCGCGTCGGCGCCCGACTTGAGCTCGATCACGAAGCGCATGCCCTCGCGGTCGGATTCGTCGCGAATGTCGTAGATGCCCTCGATCCGCCCGTCTTTCACCTCGTCGGCGATCTTCTCGATGATCGCGGATTTCTCTTTTTCGTACGGAATTTCGGTGACGACGATCTTGTAACGCTCGCGGCCGTCGCCTTCTTCGTGGTGAAGACGCGCGCGCAGCGTGACTTTACCGCGCCCGGTGGTGAAGGCTTCGCCGATCCCGGCGCGGCCGCAGATGATGCCACCGGTCGGGAAGTCCGGACCGTGCATGTGTTCGAGAATCTCCGCGATCGTGCACTCGGGCTTGCCGAGCAGCAGTCGCAGCGCGCCGATCACCTCACGCAAGTTGTGCGGCGGCAGCGCGGTGCTCATGCCCACCGCAATGCCTTCCGAACCGTTCACCAGAAGGTTCGGGAACCGACCGGGGAGCACCAGCGGCTCCATGCGCGTCTCGTCGTAGTTCGCGCGCTGATCGACGGTGTCCTTCTCGATGTCGAGGAGCATCTCCTCGGCCGGGCCCGCCATGCGCGCCTCGGTGTATCGCATCGCGGCCGGCGGATCGCCGTCGATCGAGCCAAAGTTGCCTTGGCCGTCAACCAGCGGGTGACGCAGGCGGAAGGGTTGCGCCATGCGCACCAGTGTCGGATAGATCACCGATTCGCCGTGCGGGTGATAGTTACCCGAAGTGTCGCCTGCGATCTTGGCGCACTTGCGATACTTCGCGTTCGCGCGCAGGCTCAAGTCGTGCATCGCAACCAGGATGCGCCGCTGTGAGGGCTTCAAGCCATCGCGCACGTCCGGCAATGCGCGATCATGAATCACCGACAGCGCGTAGGTGAGATAGGACTCCCGCATCTCGCGCTCGATCAGTAGATCGATCACGCGCGGGTCGTCCGGCGGTTTGATTTCGGTCGGGTTCGCGTCGGCCATGTCGGCGCTCGGGGGAGGCGGGGGGAGGCCTCCTCCCCCGTCCCCC